>NZ_JAXBVE010000363.1:0-202 GCF_035181445.1 Photorhabdus africana | reverse complement strand
AAATTGTCGCTGTTTTTCTGCGTCGAATTTATGAGGGACGCCACCCGGTTTTTTATAAGAAAAACCCTGACGGTGTAGCCATTTATTCATGCCGGGAATGCTAAAGGTAATCTTCCAGAGCTGAGCAACATAGGCCACGATTTCATGGGTGTGATGGAAAAGATGTTGAGATAAGTGATTGATTAAAAAATCAGTTTGTTCT
>NZ_JAXBVE010000362.1:0-203 GCF_035181445.1 Photorhabdus africana | reverse complement strand
CAGTCAGGTTGATGATATCAATGCGGAAGATATGATTGTCTTTAACGACATTAACTGGCAAAACCTGTGGTTCCAGCGCAGTGGATATGATTTGGTGTTATCAGTAAACCGCCCTACACAGGATAAAACCGCGCAGGGTGTCTTTGAATCAATCGGTTCAGTCACCTTTAGTGATTACTTTAATGGTAACCGTGCCAAACTGG
>NZ_JAXBVE010000361.1:0-206 GCF_035181445.1 Photorhabdus africana | reverse complement strand
ACACACAGATATATCCAATTTTTACCCTTTAAATCCCCATTTAATGCCCTAGCACACTGCTTCGATACGATTTATTGTTAATTTATGAATTCTATAAAACCTTGGTTTAACAGAAACGGTAGAATTGGCGAAAAGTGCCGTGCCGAACAACCGGAAAATTAATGGCAAGGTGTTGAGTGGGGATGTCAGTTTGAACGCCGGGGATG
>NZ_JAXBVE010000360.1:0-209 GCF_035181445.1 Photorhabdus africana | reverse complement strand
GGTGAATTTACAGGCGGGCGGTACGCTGGATAATCGGGGCCGGGTGGAAGCCCGCGGCGATACCACGGTCAACGCAGATACAATACACAGCAGCCATAACAGCGTATGGGCTGCGGGGCTGGATGATAACGGCAACACTACCCGACCCGGCTCACTGACCCTGACGGCACAGCACGTTCAGGCCAATGGCAAAAATCTGGCCACCGATA
>NZ_JAXBVE010000359.1:0-210 GCF_035181445.1 Photorhabdus africana | reverse complement strand
GTACTCAGATCTGCCCAATTTTTACCATATTGAGTCCCATTGAATGCCTTTAAAAGCTGCTTTGACAAAGATTGCCGTCAGTTAATGAACTACAGAAAGCCTTGGTTTAACGGAAACCGTGGAGTTGGCGAAAAGTGCTTACCCAAAATCCGGGGGTGTTTTGGGTGGGTATGTGGATGCAACAGGGTCTATTTCCGGTAGAGGTGTGTA
>NZ_JAXBVE010000358.1:0-211 GCF_035181445.1 Photorhabdus africana | reverse complement strand
GGCAACTGCACCCGCTTTCACGGAAGACAACCCCCGAATGCACCAGCGCAGGCTGCCCAGCGAGACCTTAAGTTCCCCGTCTGCCCCCGCTTCCCAGATGAGGCCGGGCGTCGGGTGTTGCCCCGCCGTCACAACAGCGGCTAAAGCCGGAGGCGGGGCGGCTTCGGCGGATACTTCTGCTTCCGCGCGCGAGGCAACGGCCGTTGACATT
>NZ_JAXBVE010000357.1:0-211 GCF_035181445.1 Photorhabdus africana | reverse complement strand
CAAGCCTTTATCCAGAATGCGCTGACTCAGCTCCTTAGCCTTGCCGCACGCTTCCGGTGACATCGTGCGGCAATCACCCAGATTTCGCGAGGCCAGCGCATTATTCTCCACAACAACGCATTCCATTGCGACGTTGATGACCGAACGCCGATTTTCCTAATGCCCTCAGCCAGTTACCACCCGTTTTTTCCAATGTGCGTTCACCGCCGGA
>NZ_JAXBVE010000356.1:0-211 GCF_035181445.1 Photorhabdus africana | reverse complement strand
AGCTGGTGCAAAAACATATTCGCTGCCGGGATATGCAGGAATGGCTCCTCCAATTGGTGGAACTCTTGAATGCGGGGTATAATACAACTGAGCAGCGCAATGTGGTGTTACGCTATATTTTACTGAATGGACATACGTTGGATCTCTCACAATTTGTCCATCAACTGATTGAACAATCTCCGGAGCATGAAACGATGTTGATGACTATTGC
>NZ_JAXBVE010000355.1:0-213 GCF_035181445.1 Photorhabdus africana | reverse complement strand
CATCATTGCGGAAAAAGGGTTTCTTAGTACCTCGCCAGATAAAGCTTGGGTCAATGATACTATTCTGGTCATAAATCTTGAATCAAACCATAAAGGTCGTATTTTAGGGGACGCAGCTCATTTTAAAGGAGAAGCAGAGATGCTATTCCCCCCTGAGTCAAAAATGTTAGTGGAAAAGGTTTTGAATCACGGTGATAAAGAATTTGATTCCCA
>NZ_JAXBVE010000354.1:0-214 GCF_035181445.1 Photorhabdus africana | reverse complement strand
ACTGCGTGTTCATGACGTTTGCTCCACACAACACTACCCACGGGCAGCTTTGTTATTTGAATTAATACTGCCAATACAGGTTGAAGCCGGCCGTGACCGGGGAGGTTTGGACAGCGGGACGCCGACAAACAGGTCGTAGCTCACCTTTTTCAGGTTGCCGCGCCAGCCCAGGGCACTCCCCGCCAGGTGTTTTCCCAGCAGAGCATCACTGCCC
>NZ_JAXBVE010000353.1:0-218 GCF_035181445.1 Photorhabdus africana | reverse complement strand
ATTCAAATTTTTCACCACAACGCTACCGGATATAGCGGACTCGCTGACGTCTAGAATTAACGACCATTTTCAGGTGCTAAAAACTGCATCTTGAAGTTTCTTGGGTATATACCCGTAATCATTGAAGATGCTTGATTTTATCCGAAATGGAGATCATTATCCTCGCTATGAAAATATTTATTACATCAGAACAAAAAATCAAACTTGAACGTCTTCAC
>NZ_JAXBVE010000352.1:0-218 GCF_035181445.1 Photorhabdus africana | reverse complement strand
GTAAAGAGGTTGGAAGTGCCGATAGAGTAATAAACATCCTCTCCGCGACCACCCCAGAAGTTGTTGTTATCGCCCAGATAGGCACCAAGATCTTTACCGTCACCGCCCCAGTTGAAGTTATAGTTCCCCAACGAGATATGGATATCGCCATCATCATGCAAATGACCGCTGTTACGCAGGAAATCAAATGTTTTCTGCTTCATATTGAGCAGATCCGC
>NZ_JAXBVE010000351.1:0-218 GCF_035181445.1 Photorhabdus africana | reverse complement strand
ACCATAGTTTTAACCATAGTTTTAACCATAGTTTTAACCATAGTTTTAACCATAGTTTTAACCATAGTTTTAACCATAGTTTTAACCATAGTTTTAACCATAGTTTTAACCTGTAAAACCTGTAAAACCTGTAAAACCTGTAAAACCTGTAAAACCTGTAAAACCTGTAAAACCTGTAAAACCTGTAAAACCTGTAAAACCTGTAAAACCTGTAAAAC
>NZ_JAXBVE010000350.1:0-219 GCF_035181445.1 Photorhabdus africana | reverse complement strand
ATCCTTAACGGGCTGGGGTTTCACAGCCGGACATTGCACATGTTTTCCGGCTTTTTTCAACATAAGCCGATTGCGCGTTTAATTGGCGCTGACATTGAAGCTGAACACCTTCGCTTCATCAGCAAAAACAACGATTTATTACGCGTGTTCCCCTGACGATCAAGGAAGCTAAACAGTCTCTCCTGAACGTGACAGCGGAGCAATTCAGCCCCATCAGTG
>NZ_JAXBVE010000349.1:0-220 GCF_035181445.1 Photorhabdus africana | reverse complement strand
CTAAAACAAAAAAACAGATCATGACCTTATGGGCCTCGGTATACGGCTATGGGCGGTAGCGTACCTGAAGCGATTGGGAAGCAAGTGGGAGAAAATGATGAACAATACAACCCCGGCGATCATCTTTGATCACAGCCGTTACAAACTGAAAGTGTGGAAAAATACCGCGCCGCTGGATGTGGTGGCGTTTAGCGGGCAGGAAGGCTTAAGCCAGCCTTTT
>NZ_JAXBVE010000348.1:0-221 GCF_035181445.1 Photorhabdus africana | reverse complement strand
CACAGGCTTCATCCGTGGTTTTGGTATTAGTTTGGCGACGATTATCAGATCATAAATGAAGCCTTTTTTCTATCTAAAATATACAGTTACTGCTTAAGAGCCTGTATATGAGTAGACAATAATCATCTAAGCGTTGACCAGAATCGTTCAAGAAGTGAGGAACTGGTTAATTGTCAGGGGGATACCAGTTGCCGTGCGACTGTCAGGGATAAATATCGGCA
>NZ_JAXBVE010000347.1:0-221 GCF_035181445.1 Photorhabdus africana | reverse complement strand
AAGCGCTTGCGCTTTTGCTGACGAGCGGCGGACGGGTGAGTAATGTCTGGGGATCTGCCCGAGGGCGGGGGATAACCACTGGAAACGGTGGCTAATACCGCATAATGTCGCGAGACCAAAGTGGGGGACCTGAAAGGGCCTCACGCCGTCGGATGAACCCAGATGGGATTAGCTGGTAGGTAGGGTAATGGCCTACCTAGGCGACGATCTCTAGCTGGTCT
>NZ_JAXBVE010000346.1:0-223 GCF_035181445.1 Photorhabdus africana | reverse complement strand
ATCCATTGCCAGATACAGCGATTGCCCGCGCAGCGGAGTTTGCCAGTCCAGTTCATTGCGGCTGTACCAACCCCGATCAGCGGATAAGGTCAACTCGCCATCAAAGCCGCGTACCGTCCAGCGGCCACCGATTGAGAATCGATCCTGGGGCGTCAATGGGCTGGCGCTTATCTGACGCAGATATTGGGTCTGATAAGAAAAGGGCTGAGAAAACAGCGTTAAC
>NZ_JAXBVE010000345.1:0-223 GCF_035181445.1 Photorhabdus africana | reverse complement strand
CTGGCTGCCGATATCCTGTTGTTGGGTCAGGTGGCGAGTGTTCTCTTTCCCCCAGTCGCCCTGCTCTGTGCGGCGCGTGCTTAAGGTGTCCAGCGTCAGGTTATGGCCTGCGGTTATCTCGGTGTGACCGTCTTTACCCGCATTCTTGACGTCACTGGCGGTTAATTGCACATTGTTGATGGCGCTCAACGACAAGGTACCTTTATCGTTCTGCACATAAATC
>NZ_JAXBVE010000344.1:0-223 GCF_035181445.1 Photorhabdus africana | reverse complement strand
GCCAATGAAATCGTCAGTAATCATATTCATTCACTGGCAATCTTCAAACAGTGGAACCTCATGGATAACAAACTATTGGCTGATGCAGACGGGCAAAAGTTTGCGACCACGAACAGTACGATACAATCCCGTTATTCCAGAAAGTATCTGGGTAAAGGCCGTGGTATCTCGCTCTACACACTGCTCGCCAATTACGTGGCGGTGAATGCGAAAAATATCGGCC
>NZ_JAXBVE010000343.1:0-223 GCF_035181445.1 Photorhabdus africana | reverse complement strand
GATCACCCGCGGTAATTTGCGTACCTAATTCAGAGAATTTGTCTAATCCATCTAATTCGGATAAATAAAACAGGCTCTCTGGTGTATTGGGCCGAGAGATATCAATATCGCGACCCGCACTGAGCATGACTTGTTGTCCCGCCCGGATACCCGCTTGCCGCAACATTAAATCATTTCCCGCAAACAGATTAATGTTGCCCGCCGCGTTCAATTGGCTCCGACT
>NZ_JAXBVE010000342.1:0-223 GCF_035181445.1 Photorhabdus africana | reverse complement strand
CAGACAGTACCAGACCTACCTGGCCGGCCGCTATCCGTTTAACCCGGACGCGACGGAGGATGTGCCGCTCAGTGAATTTGAGCGGTTCTTCCGGCCCGGCGGCACGCTGGACGCCTTCTATCAGCAGAACCTGAAACCGTTTGTGGAAAACAACCTGACCCACCGCGCGGACGGCCAGCAGCTTATCCGCCCGGATGTGCTGGAACAGCTGAAACGGGCCGAC
>NZ_JAXBVE010000341.1:0-223 GCF_035181445.1 Photorhabdus africana | reverse complement strand
GATTGAAGTGGCCGGGCATAAAGCCGAGGTGATTATTGCCAATCCTTCGGGCATCACCTGTAACGGTTGCGGGTTCATTAACGCGCATCGCACCACGCTCACCACCGGACAGGCCCTGATGGAGCGGGGCCGGTTGAAAGGGTTTGATGTCAATCAGGGGGAAGTGCGGATTGACGGGCACGGCATGGACAGTACACAGCAAAGTTACACCGATATTATCGCC
>NZ_JAXBVE010000340.1:0-223 GCF_035181445.1 Photorhabdus africana | reverse complement strand
AACATTAACACTCATGTGGGTGAGGGTATTTCGGTTAACGTGGCGTGGGGGAAATATAACGTCAATACCAAAGTGGGCAATGGCCTGAATGTGGCGGTCATGAAAGGCCAGCGTAACGCCAATATCCAGGTGGGGCAGGGTTTAGCGGTTAATGCCGCTTATGCGCGCAATAATCTGGCGATTAAGATAGGTGAGGGGGATTTTTACAGCCTGGCGGTTGCAG
>NZ_JAXBVE010000339.1:0-223 GCF_035181445.1 Photorhabdus africana | reverse complement strand
CGCCACCGGCCAGGTGGGAAAAGCCTGCGGCCCCAGGTGATACTGCACGGCGGCAGACTGGGTAAAAATGTCATCCATCTGGCCGATTTGTTTGGACGAGGTGAGATAAACGCCCCGCAGGCCCGGCTGTGCCGGGCCGCCGTTGTCGAGGAGCCCCTCCAGCAGCGGCACCAGATAGCTGTGCAGCCCCTGTATCTGGCGGGTGAAGCTGAACAGCGGACTG
>NZ_JAXBVE010000338.1:0-223 GCF_035181445.1 Photorhabdus africana | reverse complement strand
CCTGCTCTTTAACAATTAATCAGACAATCTGTGTGGGCACTCACAAGACCGTATCACAAAAAAATATGTTTTAAAGTCTTGAAGAGTGAACAACAGTTAATTCATTACGAACTAATTAGTCAGAATTCTTTGAGCATCAAACTTTAAATTGAAGAGTTTGATCATGGCTCAGATTGAACGCTGGCGGCAGGCCTAACACATGCAAGTCGGGCGGTAACAGGAA
>NZ_JAXBVE010000337.1:0-223 GCF_035181445.1 Photorhabdus africana | reverse complement strand
GGAGCTTGACAACCAGAACCGGCCACGCTCGGGCGTCAACATATTCTCGACTGTCTTACGGATGTCTTCGTATAAATCACTGTTCAGATCAACCGTCGTTTTCTGTGAAGAACTGGCCTCCCCAGAGACAGAATTGTTGACATTACCACTGCCTCCTGATGTCCCCATACTACTGGTTGAACCTGAGGCAACACTGGCATTACTGCTGGTACGGGTGTTGAGA
>NZ_JAXBVE010000336.1:0-223 GCF_035181445.1 Photorhabdus africana | reverse complement strand
CCATACAAACACCCTGTTAACCCTTGTACCAGTGCTTTGACGGGATGACGATCATCTTTATTTCCTGAGGTCAACTTAACCGCCAAAAGTTCACCACAATCATTGATAACCCGATGAAGTTTAAAGCCATAAAACCAGCCAGTACTCGTTTTCCCTCGCTGTGCGACGCCCTGAAATACGCGATGACGGGGAATACGGAGATTGTGGCAAACGGCAATTTTAG
>NZ_JAXBVE010000335.1:0-223 GCF_035181445.1 Photorhabdus africana | reverse complement strand
GGCGCGCGGCGATTTGCCGCCGGCATCCGGTATCAGCGTGAGCTGGCTTTCCACCCCGGCCCGCATCGCGTTGGGCCAGATGAGGTGCACAATGCTGCTGCGGCCGTGGGCATAATCGAGCAGCTGGCCGTCGAGATTGAGCAGGCTGCGGCGTTTATTGCCGGTCAGGCTGAGGGGCTCAATGGCATACTGGACCCCCAGACCGTTTTGCGGCGAGAAGAAG
>NZ_JAXBVE010000334.1:0-223 GCF_035181445.1 Photorhabdus africana | reverse complement strand
GATGTTGGCTTAGAAGCAGCCATCATTGAAAGAAAGCGTAATAGCTCACTGGTCGAGTCGGCCTGCGCGGAAGATGTAACGGGGCTAAACCATGCACCGAAGCTGCGGCAGCGACACGTGGGTGTTGCTGGGTAGGGGAGCGTTCTGTAAGCCGCAGAAGGCGGTGCCGTGAGGCCTGCTGGAGGTATCAGAAGTGCGAATGCTGACATAAGTAACGATAAAG
>NZ_JAXBVE010000333.1:0-223 GCF_035181445.1 Photorhabdus africana | reverse complement strand
CCTGTCACACAACGTGCAATACAGCGACACGGACCGGCAGGAAATCCAGCGACAAATCACCGAGCAGTACCTGGGGGACTACACCGCCACCTGGCGCGCGGCCATGAACAACCTGGATATTCGTGATTTCACCGATATCCCGCAGGCCCTCAGCGCCCTTGAACAGGTCATCAGCGGCGAACAGCCCATCAGCCGGGCCCTGCAAATCCTGAGCGACAACACC
>NZ_JAXBVE010000332.1:0-223 GCF_035181445.1 Photorhabdus africana | reverse complement strand
GGAGGGGCTCCTCGACAACGGCGGCCCGGCACAGCCGGGCCTGCGGGGGGTTTATCTCACCTCGTCCAAACAAATCGGCCAGATGGATGACATTTTTACCCAGTCTGCCGCGGTGCAGTATCACCTGGGGCCGCAGGCTTTTCCCACCTGGCCGGTGGCGGACACCGCGCCCTACTTCACCCACGCGCTGTTTGACGAGGTCCTGCTGGCCGAACCGAATCTG
>NZ_JAXBVE010000331.1:0-223 GCF_035181445.1 Photorhabdus africana | reverse complement strand
CGCCAGTCGGTGTGATCCAGCGCATAGTCCAGGTGAGTCAGTAACTGTTGCTGTAACGGGCGCCGGCCGTTAAACGCCCGGCTCCAGCGCGCCTGCAGATAGTGTTCGACCAGCGATTTATGGCGGCCGCTGCCGTCTTCCAGCATCCGCATGATACGCAGGACTTCCAGTTTTTCTTCGCTGCCTTTCGGTGCCCGGTTCAGGTCGTCCAGCAGGCCGTTCA
>NZ_JAXBVE010000330.1:0-223 GCF_035181445.1 Photorhabdus africana | reverse complement strand
CAGAGGGATTAAATGAGCTTGCTATAACGGATCATAAAAAAGTTTATCGGGGGTTAAAACTCGATAAATCAGAACTTAAGAATTTACTGGATAAATATACTACAGAGGGAAACATCATTGCGGAAAAAGGGTTTCTTAGTACCTCGCCAGATAAAGCTTGGGTCAATGATACTATTCTGGTCATAAATCTTGAATCAAACCATAAAGGTCGTATTTTAGGGGA
>NZ_JAXBVE010000329.1:0-223 GCF_035181445.1 Photorhabdus africana | reverse complement strand
TTTCAACTCCTGGCCCGGCAACAGCGTGGCGGATGTCGTCAACCCCCGCAGTTGGGTCTGCCGATTCAGGTAACGCTCATGTTGCAGCCGGGAGTAGAACACCCCGCTTTCTACTGCCGGATCCAGGTCGTAACGGTTGCCCAGTACCCGGTAGTTGTTATCCAGGTAATGGTACGCTTCGCCATACAGGGTCTCATCGCCCCGCGTCACATCCACTTCGGCA
>NZ_JAXBVE010000328.1:0-223 GCF_035181445.1 Photorhabdus africana | reverse complement strand
ACGGGGTGCGGCAGAAACCGCCAAAGCTGAATTAGCGGATTTGCAGCAACAGAAAACGTTATTGAGTGACACGTTAACCGAACTGAGAAAATCGGCGCTGTTACTGTCCGCGCCCGAAGGTATCGCGCAGACGACGGCGAAAAGTCTCCAATTTTCTGCGGGGGACAATGTGATGGCCACCAGTGGGAAAAATACCGATTTTAGCGTGCTGAAAAAATTCACG
>NZ_JAXBVE010000327.1:0-223 GCF_035181445.1 Photorhabdus africana | reverse complement strand
GTCCAGTCGGGATGACCAAATTTAACTTTTAGATCAGTATATTGGGCGACTTAAACAAGAGTGGTTTGCTTGATCAAAGGCGGTAAATGTTAAAGGCCACCGGGAGGTTACCCCGATGGCCTTAGCTACGTTTCCGTTATCTATTTCAGAAATGCACGGATCAGCTCTAAAAGCGCGATTAACGCTTTGAGAACGATGATAGCAGTGTCAATAAATGCTTTCA
>NZ_JAXBVE010000326.1:0-223 GCF_035181445.1 Photorhabdus africana | reverse complement strand
GGCCGATATTTTTCGCATTCACCGCCACGTAATTGGCGAGCAGTGTGTAGAGCGAGATACCACGGCCTTTACCCAGATACTTTCTGGAATAACGGGATTGTATCGTACTGTCCGTGGTCGCAAACTTTTGCCCGTCTGCATCAGCCAATAGTTTGTTATCCATGAGGTTCCACTGTTTGAAGATTGCCAGTGAATGAATATGATTACTGACGATTTCATTGGC
>NZ_JAXBVE010000325.1:0-223 GCF_035181445.1 Photorhabdus africana | reverse complement strand
ATTAATCCCTTTAATGGGATTTCTGATTTGCCGTGTTGACTTCGGTAAATATCCCTTTTTATTTTTGTAAAAAGTTCTCGATTGGGTGATTGAAAAATTCTCGTGCAGTGAGCTAGAGATTACATTGACTTATGCAAGATAAATGTATCTTAAACCTACCTATATGCCAAATTTTTGTTATTTTCTAATTGAAATATCTTTTCTGAGTCTTTCATGTTGATTG
>NZ_JAXBVE010000324.1:0-223 GCF_035181445.1 Photorhabdus africana | reverse complement strand
ACCGATTCAACGGATTCAAAAATAGTTGCAATGACTGAATCAAATTGTTGATGTTTATGTTTTGTTATCAATGTAAACAACAACATTATAAAATTAATAAATTTTAATATTGTTGTGTGGTTAATGTCACAGTTTGTGAATATATTAAATGAAATTTATTATTATTTGATGATATAAACGCCTAATTACATGAATTGTAATTTGTTTACTAAACGGATTGCGG
>NZ_JAXBVE010000323.1:0-223 GCF_035181445.1 Photorhabdus africana | reverse complement strand
CAATAAAATCACCGCCGCGCTGAGTAATTAACGCAAGGGTTTCTTTCTGGCAATGCAGGGCATCCATAGTGACAATCGCGCCATCAAGCGCCAGTAATTCAATCAATTGTCGGGCAACCGGACCTTCCTGACCTTTGCTTTCGGCTGCCTGATGGTATAGGGCTACACCGGATTCAACATCATAAGCACTGACCACATGCAGGGCTTCAAATAATGTCCCCTT
>NZ_JAXBVE010000322.1:0-223 GCF_035181445.1 Photorhabdus africana | reverse complement strand
CCAGTATAAGCAGTGGCTGGGCTCGGACTATATGCGGGAACAACTCACTCACGACCCGGCGCTGGTCCACAAACGTCTGGGCGATGGGTTCTACGAACAGCGTCTGGTGCGCGACCAAATCACCCAGTTGACCGGCCGGCGCTATCTGCCCGGCTACAATAACGACGAAGCGCAATTTAAAGCGCTGATGGATGCCGGCGTTGCCTTTGGCAAACAGCAACAA
>NZ_JAXBVE010000321.1:0-223 GCF_035181445.1 Photorhabdus africana | reverse complement strand
ATATAAGGCATCCAGTGTACGGCCGAGCACATCATCATTAAGGTGTTCAGCTTCAATGTCAGTGCCAATTAAACGCGCAATCGGCTTATGTTGAAAAAAGCCGGAAAACATATGCAATGTCCGGCTGTGAAACCCCAGCCCGTTAAGGATCATCGCCAGAAAAGCGTCGCCGTGAGAGACGGTATGCGATGAATATTTTGGGATAATGGCATCAATCATGCGG
>NZ_JAXBVE010000320.1:0-223 GCF_035181445.1 Photorhabdus africana | reverse complement strand
GCTGAGCAGGTTAAGCACTATGATTGCCTCCTCGCGCTTGAAGATACGACCTCGCTGGAATTTATCCACCCTACGGTTCGAGATGAGATGGGGCACACCACATCCAATAAGCATTCCAGAGGTATGCATGCTCATTCCGTTCTGCTCTTTGCGCCTGATAAGCAACAGGTCGTTGGGCTCATTGAACAGGCACGTTGGACCAGAGACCTTCAGGCTTACGGGC
>NZ_JAXBVE010000319.1:0-223 GCF_035181445.1 Photorhabdus africana | reverse complement strand
TCGGTGGTTCAAGTCCACTCAGGCCTACCAACTCTACTTATCCTTGGGTCTTCCAGACGCTGCGTGACTCATGTGCTGGCGCACACTGCGTTACTCGCGTTGAAATCCCCGGCGGCTAAGCGAGTTGACTGAACAGTCGATGACGGTCTATTTCTGTATGGGGCTATAGCTCAGCTGGGAGAGCGCCTGCCTTGCACGCAGGAGGTCAGCGGTTCGATCCCGC
>NZ_JAXBVE010000318.1:0-223 GCF_035181445.1 Photorhabdus africana | reverse complement strand
CCGCTGGATGATGTTATCGGGCGCCCCACTTTCCACCTGCCCGTTGCTAATACGGATATATCCCCCGCCACAGGCCAGCAAGATCTCCTCTTTGGCACTGATGATCACTTTGCCTTCATGACTGCTTACCGTGATGTCTTTCAGCGCTTCCAGCCCCATCGCATCACCCTGCGCCTGAATATCTACCCGACCTTGACTGGCAAACAGTTTTATCCCCAGTTTC
>NZ_JAXBVE010000317.1:0-223 GCF_035181445.1 Photorhabdus africana | reverse complement strand
GCGTAAACAAGACATCGCCCTGAGCTGTGAGGCTGACCGTACCGCCTATCGCATCCCCAACATTGGCAATGCGCAGGGCACCCTGACTGTTAAGATGTTGATCGTTAGCCAGCAGGCTTTCTGCGGCAATCAGATGTGGCTGAGTACGATCAAAAACCTTGCCGTCCTTGTCGTGAGTGAGGACATCCTCGACAGGCATCGCATTGGGTGTTTGTAAATCAAC
>NZ_JAXBVE010000316.1:0-223 GCF_035181445.1 Photorhabdus africana | reverse complement strand
TCGCCCTCGGGGGCCATGCTGAGCCCCTCCCCAGTATGCGTCGTCAAGCTGAATAAACCCGCCGAGAGGCTTTTCGTCATCCCGTTCTTTCATTGCTTTCATTAGCTTGTGCTTCATACGCCATGCCGCGTTGTAGGAAATGCCCAGTTGACGTGACAATTCAAGTGCAGAAATCCCATTTTTCTCCTGAGTCATGAGATAAATCGCCAAAAACCACACAGTT
>NZ_JAXBVE010000315.1:0-223 GCF_035181445.1 Photorhabdus africana | reverse complement strand
TCACTCCGATGCCTGGAGTGAACGTTTGACCGCGTAACCGTGAGTGGCGGACGGGGTTAACCCGTCTGCTGTTTTTTTCCTTTTTTATGTGATGGCAGGTGCCGTAGGCGCCGCGATGGAAACCGCTAAAACAAAAAAACAGATCATGACCTTATGGGCCTCGGTATACGGCTATGGGCGGTAGCGTACCTGAAGCGATTGGGAAGCAAGTGGGAGAAAATGA
>NZ_JAXBVE010000314.1:0-223 GCF_035181445.1 Photorhabdus africana | reverse complement strand
GCGGGATCGAACCGCTGACCTCCTGCGTGCAAGGCAGGCGCTCTCCCAGCTGAGCTATAGCCCCATACAGAAATAGACCGTCATCGACTGTTCAGTCAACTCGCTTAGCCGACGGGGATTTCAACGCGAGTAACGCAGTGTGCGCCAGCACATGAGTCACGCAGCGTCTGGAAGACCCAAGGATAAGTAGAGTTGGTAGGCCTGAGTGGACTTGAACCACCGA
>NZ_JAXBVE010000313.1:0-223 GCF_035181445.1 Photorhabdus africana | reverse complement strand
TTTGCCTCATTGTGCGCTGTTCTGGGCGGCGCAGATGGTTGGAGTGAGATCCAAGAGTATATTGAAGGCCACCATGAATGGTTTCTTGAACATAATATGTTCAAGGAGGGGCTCCCTGTTGATGACACGATTGCCCGACTTCTCTCACGGATTAATCCGGAACAATTTAATCTTTGTTTTATCAACTGGATGCGTTCGGTTCATCAGGTCACTCAGGGGGAAT
>NZ_JAXBVE010000312.1:0-223 GCF_035181445.1 Photorhabdus africana | reverse complement strand
CGCGGTTTCCGGCGCGAATTCCCGGTGAATCCGCACCCGCAGGCGGTAATCCGGGGTATCACGTAACGGCTGCCGGGCTTTGGCCGGCAGCGTCTCGTTAATCTCCGGCAGACGGGTGTTGTCGCTCAGGATTTGCAGGGCCCGGCTGATGGGCTGTTCGCCGCTGATGACCTGTTCAAGGGCGCTGAGGGCCTGCGGGATATCGGTGAAATCACGAATATCC
>NZ_JAXBVE010000311.1:0-223 GCF_035181445.1 Photorhabdus africana | reverse complement strand
GGTTTATACCCGGTTAGACAATGTGAAGCAGGCCAGATTGCGGGTCGGGAGGTTTATTTTAGCGACCAATGAACGGGATGAAGAACAGCTTGATATGGCGGCGTTACTGGCTAATTATAAGGCACAACAAAAGGTGGAACGGGGTTTTCGCTTCCTGAAAAGTCCGGAATTCCTGACGTCTGCCATTTTCCTGAAAAAACCGGAGCGGATAGAAGCGCTGTTA
>NZ_JAXBVE010000310.1:0-223 GCF_035181445.1 Photorhabdus africana | reverse complement strand
TGATAAAGGATATGACAGTCAGCGTTTCAGGATGTTTATTAAACAACGGGATGCGACTCCAGTGATCCCTTATCGTAAAAATAGTCGAAAAACAGACCAAGGTATTGATAAGTGCTTATACCGTTATCGCCATTTAGTCGAGAATGCTATTGCTCGAATTAAGCATTTTCGAGCAATAGCAACGAGATACGATAAACTTGAACGGAATTATACCAGTATGGTG
>NZ_JAXBVE010000309.1:0-223 GCF_035181445.1 Photorhabdus africana | reverse complement strand
CAACGCGGCAATGACCGACCTGAAAGCCCGCCCGGAAGCGTCCGACGCCCAGTTGCTGGCGTTTAAGGCGCTGCGTAATGAACTGGGCCGGTTGCAGTTCCGGGTCGAACATGGGGCCCCCTGGTATCAGCGTTTCGGGCTGAATCAAAATCAGCCGCTATTGACGGCGGTGCTGCCGTATTACACCCAGATGAATAACCGGCTGATACGGGATAAGGCCGCG
>NZ_JAXBVE010000308.1:0-223 GCF_035181445.1 Photorhabdus africana | reverse complement strand
TCCCCTAAAATACGACCTTTATGGTTTGATTCAAGATTTATGACCAGAATAGTATCATTGACCCAAGCTTTATCTGGCGAGGTACTAAGAAACCCTTTTTCCGCAATGATGCTTCCCTCTGTAGTATATTTATCCAGTAAATTCTTAAGTTCTGATTTATCGAGTTTTAACCCCCGATAAACTTTTTTATGATCCGTTATAGCAAGCTCATTTAATCCCTCTG
>NZ_JAXBVE010000307.1:0-223 GCF_035181445.1 Photorhabdus africana | reverse complement strand
AAATCATTTAGGAGAGTCTCTCGTGCAATCTTTAAAATCCCCTGCGGATATCGAAGCCGCTTATCGTTTTACTCGCAATCAAGCCATTAATCCTCAAGCTATCGCAGAAGCAGGCTTTGCCGCCACCGCTGAGCAGGTTAAGCACTATGATTGCCTCCTCGCGCTTGAAGATACGACCTCGCTGGAATTTATCCACCCTACGGTTCGAGATGAGATGGGGCAC
>NZ_JAXBVE010000306.1:0-223 GCF_035181445.1 Photorhabdus africana | reverse complement strand
GTGACACACCTGCCACAGATAAACCGGGGCCTGCCAGTGCAACTGTCGGGCCTGTTTCTGTAACAAGCGCAGGGCGTTATCCATCCAGACCGGCTGGGCGCTCTGTTGTTCAGTCAGCGCCCAGACGATGCCGTTGAGCGGCCGGAGACGGCGCAAGCGACGCAGGGCCGCCAGTTGCGCGGTATCAGGTTCCGTGTGTTGTAAACTGCCGCCCCACAGCAGG
>NZ_JAXBVE010000305.1:0-223 GCF_035181445.1 Photorhabdus africana | reverse complement strand
GCAGATTAGCACGTCCTTCATCGCCTCTGACTGCCTAGGCATCCACCGTGTACGCTTAGTCGCTTAACCTCACAACCCGAAACTGTCTCGGATTGTTCAGCTTGAGAGATACCTCAATAATACCTCGGTGATATTACTGAGTCTTTCAATTTTTCAGCTTGTTCCAGATTGTTAAAGAGCTTATATCGCTAAACAGATTCGCTTAAATCCGTTTAAAGATAAT
>NZ_JAXBVE010000304.1:0-223 GCF_035181445.1 Photorhabdus africana | reverse complement strand
TATCACGAGTTTTCATGTCGATGGTGACTATGACAGCGCGTTGGGAGATGACACAAAACGCATTGCACTGGTGCCGGGTTATAGCCGGGATCACCGGCCCGAACTGAACCAAGTTGTCCTTGAGCTGATTTGCGAAAATCAGGCAGGTATCCCTGTCTACATGCAGGCCATGAGCGGGAATACGAATGATGCCAAAGCCTTTGCCCAGACGATCAAAACCCAT
>NZ_JAXBVE010000303.1:0-223 GCF_035181445.1 Photorhabdus africana | reverse complement strand
GGAGCTTGACAACCAGAACCGGCCACGCTCGGGCGTCAACATATTCTCGACTGTCTTACGGATGTCTTCGTATAAATCACTGTTCAGATCAACCGTCGTTTTCTGTGAAGAGCTGGCCTCCCCAGAGACAGAATTGTTGACATTACCACTGCCTCCTGATGTCCCCATACTACTGGTTGAACCTGAGGCAACACTGGCATTACTGCTGGTACGGGTGTTGAGA
>NZ_JAXBVE010000302.1:0-223 GCF_035181445.1 Photorhabdus africana | reverse complement strand
ATTTGACCGACAGTAATAGTTATGATCTCATACTCTCTTTTTGAGAGCAAAAACCCTGTGCTTTGATATTTTTACTGAACATTTCTCAGACATTCAAGATCCCCGTCAAAGCGCCAAAGTCGCCTACCCTTTATTCGATATTTTATTTGCCTCATTGTGCGCTGTTCTGGGCGGCGCAGATGGTTGGAGTGAGATCCAAGAGTATATTGAAGGCCACCATGAA
>NZ_JAXBVE010000301.1:0-223 GCF_035181445.1 Photorhabdus africana | reverse complement strand
GGCTAATTTTTATCAGTTCACCCGTATGGTCAACAGAGGAGGGAATTCTTTCGGTAACGAGTATTGCAGAAGCATCTGTGGGTGTGACTGTGGGACAGTTAGAGCATTTACGCGCGAAAAATCTACTGCTGGAAGCGGAATTGCAGCGGGCTAAGTTACAACGCCAACTGACAGAAAGTCAGCCTTTGGGGTTGACGGGCAATAATAATATCGATCTGCCGGT
>NZ_JAXBVE010000300.1:0-223 GCF_035181445.1 Photorhabdus africana | reverse complement strand
TAATGACAAGCAACTGATTATCCCGCAGTTCCTGACGATAAACGGCCTCAACAACTATTTCGTCAAACAGGACGACCAGCTGATCGACCTCACCGTCATGGACAGCTGGGTGCTGAACCTGTCACACAACGTGCAATACAGCGACACGGACCGGCAGGAAATCCAGCGACAAATCACCGAGCAGTACCTGGGGGACTACACCGCCACCTGGCGCGCGGCCATG
>NZ_JAXBVE010000299.1:0-223 GCF_035181445.1 Photorhabdus africana | reverse complement strand
GCTGAAAACCGCCGGTGGTTAAGCCGCCACCGCCACACACTGCTGACCTTCTCCACCGTGGGTACCGCCGTGGTGCTGGCCCTGTGGACCGGCTGGCACGCCGCCTATCAGCAGAACTACCGGGCCGGTGACGAGGTCCTGACGCAGGCCAAAATCTTCCTGTCGGTGCCGCCCCCCAAAGGCGAAGACCGTCTCGGCAATTTACAGCTTCCCCTGCTCAATC
>NZ_JAXBVE010000298.1:0-224 GCF_035181445.1 Photorhabdus africana | reverse complement strand
CCGCGCTATCGCCGCCAGGCATATTCGGGTTTACTCCGGCCGTTGCTTCCCTTTCGTCCACAACCACCGAATCAATCGCTGAACAAGCTGAATATTCCTCTCTCTTCTGACCTCCGGCTTCTGCCGGCTGCCCTCTGAACACCAAAACACCTTCGGTGTTGTAAGGTTAAGCCTCTCGGTTCATTAGTACTGGTCAGCTCAATGCATCGCTGCACTTACACACC
>NZ_JAXBVE010000297.1:0-225 GCF_035181445.1 Photorhabdus africana | reverse complement strand
GGGCCCGCAGATTGCCAACGTGGTCGGCCCGGCCGGCGAAGAAATCTACTGCGACGCCTACGGCCGCATTCGCCTGCAATTCCTCTGGGACCGCTACGGCCGGAGCAACGATAACAGCTCCTGCTGGATACGGGTCACCCAGCCCTGGGCCGGTCAGGGCTGGGGCATGCTGGCGATACCGCGTATCGGTCAGGAGGTGGTGGTGGACTTTCTTAACGGCGACCC
>NZ_JAXBVE010000296.1:0-225 GCF_035181445.1 Photorhabdus africana | reverse complement strand
GATAGCCCAGGCATTGCGACTCCATCAGACCACCGTTGACCGCCATATCAGTGATTACCTTAATCAAGGTAAACTTAAATCTGATAATGGAGGGTCTGATAGTTTGCTTTCCCGAGAACAAACTGATTTTTTAATCAATCACTTATCTCAACATCTTTTCCATCACACCCATGAAATCGTGGCCTATGTTGCTCAGCTCTGGAAGATTACCTTTAGCATTCCCGG
>NZ_JAXBVE010000295.1:0-225 GCF_035181445.1 Photorhabdus africana | reverse complement strand
CCCACTTTATCCGGCGCTGGTAGCGAAAGGAACAGGGGTAGACTCACCGGAAAACCGGGCGTTTGAGCAATGGCTGGCCTTGTTAAAAGATAATGTGGCGCTTGATGAAGTCATCAGCCAACAGATTGACAGGCTATACCAACAAAGTGGTCTGGCCGCGCGAAAATGGGAGACGTTGCTTCCGGCAGCGCAGGAAACCATCATGGCGTTGTTTAACCAAAAGTC
>NZ_JAXBVE010000294.1:0-225 GCF_035181445.1 Photorhabdus africana | reverse complement strand
GGGTCGCCGTTAAGAAAGTCCACCACCACCTCCTGACCGATACGCGGTATCGCCAGCATGCCCCAGCCCTGACCGGCCCAGGGCTGGGTGACCCGTATCCAGCAGGAGCTGCTGTCGTTGCTCCGGCCGTAGCGGTCCCAGAGGAATTGCAGGCGAATGCGGCCGTAGGCGTCGCAGTAGATTTCTTCGCCGGCCGGGCCGACCACGTTGGCAATCTGCGGGCCC
>NZ_JAXBVE010000293.1:0-226 GCF_035181445.1 Photorhabdus africana | reverse complement strand
ATCCAACATGCTGGAGGATTTAGGGGTTGGCGTTCGCCAGTTTGCTAAAAACATCGGCGTAACTCCAGCGACGGTTTCCCGCTTTCTTTCGGGCAAAACAGCGTTAACCCCGGCGCTTGCCATCCGACTGTCTGCTGCGCTGGGGAGTAATCCGGCGTTTTGGATGCGCTTACAGACGAACTACGACTTGCGCCAACTGGAAGATGAGATCGACACATCAGGGATC
>NZ_JAXBVE010000292.1:0-226 GCF_035181445.1 Photorhabdus africana | reverse complement strand
ATATTCGGCAACGGGGATGGCGAAGACCACGTTTACCTATCATCCACAGGATTTGCCGCGTCAGCTTAAGAACAAATTGCTGGGCCGATTAGCTGGTGTAAACGCGGAGACTACCTTAGCGGATATCTTTGGCGTGAATTACACCACAGAAGGCCAGATGGTTTCCCGTACAGGAGACCCGGTTGATGGTGAAGCGATTCTGCAAGAGATGCTGGCAGTGATTGGA
>NZ_JAXBVE010000291.1:0-227 GCF_035181445.1 Photorhabdus africana | reverse complement strand
AACACCCGCAGCGGCAGCGCCTTACGCCAGCACGATTACACCGCCCGCGACCTGCGGATGATTTACCGGGCCGAGCGGGCCTTACAGCTGATAGTCGACCGGCTCCAGCAGGCCGGCCTGAAACGCCTGCCGAAAGTCGACAACCTGTTGTGGTTCTTCCAGAACACCGCCAAAAAACTGGAACAGGCCCGTATCCTGCCCAAACCCGCGGCCAGACCCGTGCAGAT
>NZ_JAXBVE010000290.1:0-228 GCF_035181445.1 Photorhabdus africana | reverse complement strand
TACAGGCACTGCATGATTTTGAGTCTCAATGCCAGTTTATCGGCATCGCCTCGCCGGAAATTCAGGCGATTACCGCGTATGCGGGGCGCGGGAAACCCGGCAAGCATCAACCCCCCAAATCGGTTCATTATCAATTAGCCGGTCAGGTTTATACCCGGTTAGACAATGTGAAGCAGGCCAGATTGCGGGTCGGGAGGTTTATTTTAGCGACCAATGAACGGGATGAAG
>NZ_JAXBVE010000289.1:0-228 GCF_035181445.1 Photorhabdus africana | reverse complement strand
GCACCCGGATAAACGGGGTGAAGGGTTTGAGCTGCGTACTGATGACTGGGGCGCGATCCGGGCCGGGAAAGGGCTGTTTATCAGTGCGGATAAACAGGCCAACGCGGGGGGAGACGCGTTGGCAATGTCGGCGGCAATCAGTCAGTTACAGCAGGCGCAGGCGTTAACCGAAGCATTACGGGGTGCGGCAGAAACCGCCAAAGCTGAATTAGCGGATTTGCAGCAACA
>NZ_JAXBVE010000288.1:0-229 GCF_035181445.1 Photorhabdus africana | reverse complement strand
GATGATACAGGGCTGCGACTGAACAGCCTCACGTTTACCCTGACTTCACAGGGACAGTTAACCTATCAGACAGAGGGATACATTTATGCCCGGAAATAATACTGCCTTGTGGATCAGTGTGTTAAGTGGGCTAATTTTTATCAGTTCACCCGTATGGTCAACAGAGGAGGGAATTCTTTCGGTAACGAGTATTGCAGAAGCATCTGTGGGTGTGACTGTGGGACAGTTA
>NZ_JAXBVE010000287.1:0-232 GCF_035181445.1 Photorhabdus africana | reverse complement strand
CCTTCCTCTCGACCTAGCTCAATACCTTGCTTGATACCTCGCTCAAGCCCTTTTTGTTCAAGCTGTTCTGCAATAGTCATCAACATCGTTTCATGCTCCGGAGATTGTTGTTTCAGTCTGGCCGGTTTCAGCTTCGCCGGGCAAACGTAAAAGTAGCCATCATCCTGAATAAGAACAAAAATGCCGATCTTAAATATCGGCATTTTGCTGTAAAAGAGAAGATGAATTTAAT
>NZ_JAXBVE010000286.1:0-232 GCF_035181445.1 Photorhabdus africana | reverse complement strand
GCGGGTTTTTCACCCGCTTTATCGTTACTTATGTCAGCATTCGCACTTCTGATACCTCCAGCAGGCCTCACGGCACCGCCTTCTGCGGCTTACAGAACGCTCCCCTACCCAATAACACTTGCGTGTCACTGCCGCAGCTTCGGTGCATGGTTTAGCCCCGTTACATCTTCCGCGCAGGCCGACTCGACCAGTGAGCTATTACGCTTTCTTTCAATGATGGCTGCTTCTAAGC
>NZ_JAXBVE010000285.1:0-233 GCF_035181445.1 Photorhabdus africana | reverse complement strand
CGCTAATGAACACCGTGGCGTATCAGGGACAGACTGGGCAACCGAACCCGGCGTTATCGGCGTCACTGGTGAAATCCGCGAAGGCGTTGCTGAATAAAACGGCGGTGCCGGTGATTAACCCACAGGCTCCTGAACTGAGCGGGCCAATGGACCGCACCTTCGGGCCGTTACTGGCGCTGCTGGGGAAAAATAAGGCATCGGATGTCATAACGGCGGACAACACCCTCAATTTG
>NZ_JAXBVE010000284.1:0-233 GCF_035181445.1 Photorhabdus africana | reverse complement strand
CATCGAATGCGCCCCGCTGCCCACATAAACCGAACCCTCCGGCAACTGATACCAGAGATAATCCTCAATCGAAAAAACCTGCCCAAGATTAGCCAGCAACTGATAGCCGGTCCCATGATGAGTAAAATGCGGGATAGGTGTCTCCGTATAAGGGGCATCCGGCAATGTGAAGGTCAGTCCGCTGTGCTCCTGCAACCAGTCCACAATCTGGCTCAGTGTTGGATGCTGAAATG
>NZ_JAXBVE010000283.1:0-233 GCF_035181445.1 Photorhabdus africana | reverse complement strand
CTGTCATAGTCACCATCGACATGAAAACTCGTGATATCCAAATGAACGGAATCGGGCTTCAGCCCCAATTTATCAACCACTTGCTCAGCAAGCACCTGATAAACTTCCGACACCCCCGCTTCATATAAGGCATCCAGTGTACGGCCGAGCACATCATCATTAAGGTGTTCAGCTTCAATGTCAGTGCCAATTAAACGCGCAATCGGCTTATGTTGAAAAAAGCCGGAAAACAT
>NZ_JAXBVE010000282.1:0-233 GCF_035181445.1 Photorhabdus africana | reverse complement strand
ACACATCACTGTGCAGTTGACGTAAATGCTCATCCACAAAACTGCCGGGCTCCAGTTTCAATGTGGCTAAATCACACAACAACTGGATTTCTTCGGGCAGATAAAGGGATAGAAACTCCCTAGCCGTTTCAGGCTGCGTTAAAAAATATTTGAATAATCCGTCATGGTGAGGCCGTTTTTCTTTGTTTGCCACAATCTGTTTCTCTGTCTTATTAGTTAGTCATTACCATTTA
>NZ_JAXBVE010000281.1:0-239 GCF_035181445.1 Photorhabdus africana | reverse complement strand
TAAACAAGGCGTTATCCTCAATAACAGCCATCAGGCCACCCAGACGCAACTCGGCGGCATGGTAGCAGGCAATCCATGGTTAGCCAAAGGGGATGCCAGCGTTATCCTCAATGAGGTCAACAGCCATGACCGCAGTCACCTCAACGGCTGGATTGAAGTGGCCGGGCATAAAGCCGAGGTGATTATTGCCAATCCTTCGGGCATCACCTGTAACGGTTGCGGGTTCATTAACGCGCATC
>NZ_JAXBVE010000280.1:0-239 GCF_035181445.1 Photorhabdus africana | reverse complement strand
GCGGGTTTTTCACCCGCTTTATCGTTACTTATGTCAGCATTCGCACTTCTGATACCTCCAGCAGGCCTCACGGCACCGCCTTCTGCGGCTTACAGAACGCTCCCCTACCCAGCAACACCCACGTGTCACTGCCGCAGCTTCGGTGCATGGTTTAGCCCCGTTACATCTTCCGCGCAGGCCGACTCGACCAGTGAGCTATTACGCTTTCTTTCAATGATGGCTGCTTCTAAGCCAACATC
>NZ_JAXBVE010000279.1:0-241 GCF_035181445.1 Photorhabdus africana | reverse complement strand
ACCACCTTTTGACTTCTTTGAGCGCTCAATCGAAGAAACACACGCCATGATGAGCAATCTCTACATAAGCGATGCCTACAACTCACTATCCATCGAGGGTTACAAGGTTACGCCAGAATTAATCGAGCGTCTGTCTAAAGGTGACTGGTCGCCGGATACCATCCAAAGGGACAAGGAACAGAAGGATGCGATGGCTGCCAGAGGCTATTTCGATGCCTTTAACAAAGTGAAAGAGCTACTG
>NZ_JAXBVE010000278.1:0-242 GCF_035181445.1 Photorhabdus africana | reverse complement strand
ACAACAATCTCCGGAGCATGAAACGATGTTGATGACTATTGCAGAACAGCTTGAACAAAAAGGGCTTGAGCGAGGTATCAAGCAAGGTATTGAGCTAGGTCGAGAGGAAGGTCGAGAAGAAGGCCGAGCGGAAGGTAAAGTGGAAACGGCTCGTGCCTTATTACGGCATGGCGTGAGTTTGGACATTATTGTTACCAGTACCGGACTGAGCCGAGATAAAATTGAAGCGTTAAATTAATCTT
>NZ_JAXBVE010000277.1:0-245 GCF_035181445.1 Photorhabdus africana | reverse complement strand
GATTGAATTACTGGCGCTTGATGGCGCGATTGTCACTATGGATGCCCTGCATTGCCAGAAAGAAACCCTTGCGTTAATTACTCAGCGCGGCGGTGATTTTATTGTGGGTCTCAAAGGCAATCAAAAGACCCTCCATGAATGGGTCAAATCGTATTTTGCTTCGCATTATGAGAGTGATGAGCTTGTTGAATTTACGCAGAAAAATAGCGGTCATGGACGGACAGAATTTCGGCATGTCATGCAAA
>NZ_JAXBVE010000276.1:0-247 GCF_035181445.1 Photorhabdus africana | reverse complement strand
CATGGCCTGCATGTAGACAGGGATACCTGCCTGATTTTCGCAAATCAGCTCAAGGACAACCTGGTTCAGTTCGGGCCGGTGATCCCGGCTATAACCCGGCACCAGTGCAATACGTTTTGTGTCATCCCCCAACAGACTGTCATAGTCACCATCGACATGAAAACTCGTGATATCCAAATGAACGGAATCGGGCTTCAGCCCCAATTTATCAACCACTTGCTCAGCAAGCACCTGATAAACTTCCGAC
>NZ_JAXBVE010000275.1:0-247 GCF_035181445.1 Photorhabdus africana | reverse complement strand
TTATCGAGAAAACCCGGTTCCGGCAGAAAAAGCGGGCCGAAACCCGGCACTGACATCGGGGAAAAAGCGAGCTAAAATCGGCAAAGTGCCCGTCGGGGTTTTGGGTTCGCGCAGGTGAGTACAGTGAGGCGAAGCAGCTCTTTAACAGGTTGTTATTAAAGAAAAAATCCCGACAAAAAAGTAGGGTTGTGTCGGGGTAGTCCCTAAGACCATCAGGGAACGGTGCGGGAAATCCTGACCGAGGCCG
>NZ_JAXBVE010000274.1:0-247 GCF_035181445.1 Photorhabdus africana | reverse complement strand
CTGCCGAATTGGCGCACTGCCCCAAACCACCTTTCAGGTAGCGCAATTTACTTTACAGGAAGAGCTGTCGCAGCTTTATCGCCTGACGTTAAAGGTGGTCAGTTCACGTGATGACATTCCCCTGAATGAACAACTGGGCAGAAGAAAATCTGCAACTGCGTTCACCAGAAAACCCACCTAAACCGAAGCAAACCTTATATCAGGCCAGTGATAACACACCGGTAGAGCATGTTATGGAATTTACGGA
>NZ_JAXBVE010000273.1:0-247 GCF_035181445.1 Photorhabdus africana | reverse complement strand
ACGGTTTTCATCCGGGGCTTTCTCTTGCAGACCATGACTTTCGGCAAACGATCTGATGCCATCCCCGCCCATCTCCATGCCTGCTTTCAAACCATTAAGCAATTTCTCCGGATTTGTAAACGCTTTCAGTTGATCACCACTAAATTCTCCAATCACTGCCAGCATCTCTTGCAGAATCGCTTCACCATCAACCGGGTCTCCTGTACGGGAAACCATCTGGCCTTCTGTGGTGTAATTCACGCCAAAG
>NZ_JAXBVE010000272.1:0-249 GCF_035181445.1 Photorhabdus africana | reverse complement strand
AATTATAAGGCACAACAAAAGGTGGAACGGGGTTTTCGCTTCCTGAAAAGTCCGGAATTCCTGACGTCTGCCATTTTCCTGAAAAAACCGGAGCGGATAGAAGCGCTGTTAATGGTGATGACATGTTGTCTCATGGTCTATGCGGCGCTGGAGCATAAAATTCGGCATGAATTGAAACAAAATGTGCCGTTTTTCCCCGATATGAAGAACAAACCGACACAATCCCCCACCGCGCGTTGGGTGTTTCTG
>NZ_JAXBVE010000271.1:0-250 GCF_035181445.1 Photorhabdus africana | reverse complement strand
AACCATGAGACAACATGTCATCACCATTAACAGCGCTTCTGTCCGCTCTGGTTTTTTCAGGAAAATAGCAGACGTCAGGAATTCCGGACTTTTCAGGAAGCGAAAACCCCGCTCTACCTTTTGTTGTGCCTTATAATTAGCCAGTAACGCCGCCATATCAAGCCGTCCTTCATCCCGTTCATTGGTCGCTAAAATAAACCTCCCGACCCGCAATCTGGCCTGCTTCACATTGTCTAACCGGGTATAAACC
>NZ_JAXBVE010000270.1:0-252 GCF_035181445.1 Photorhabdus africana | reverse complement strand
CTGAGCGATGCCAACATTCTGCCGGTCTGGAAGGACTACACCGGCAAGGGCGTACGCATTGGTCAGTTCGAGCCGGGCGGTAAGTTTGCCACCGCGCCTGAAATATTTGATATCAATCACCCCGACCTTGCGGCGAATGTTGACAAAGCCTGGTTGCAGACTCAACAAACCAATGGCACCTTGCCGAATGTGGTCTCCAACCACGCGACAATGGTGGCGGGTGTGATGGTTGCGGCGAAAAATAATACAGGT
>NZ_JAXBVE010000269.1:0-252 GCF_035181445.1 Photorhabdus africana | reverse complement strand
GCTAACCGCTGGCTGGACCGTCCGGCGGGGATTTATGTGCAGAACGATAAAGGTACCTTGTCGTTGAGCGCCATCAACAATGTGCAATTAACCGCCAGTGACGTCAAGAATGCGGGTAAAGACGGTCACACCGAGATAACGGCAGGCCATAACCTGACGCTGGACACCTTAAGCACGCGCCGCACAGAGCAGGGCGACTGGGGGAAAGAGAACACTCGCCACCTGACCCAACAACAGGATATCGGCAGCCAG
>NZ_JAXBVE010000268.1:0-252 GCF_035181445.1 Photorhabdus africana | reverse complement strand
CATACAAATTGCCCTGGCGAAACCACAAGATAGCGGCACGGTGATGATGTCGACGGAAATCACCCAATTCAGTGCTGACTGGTTCTTGCGTGAAAACGGCTACCTGCTGGAGTCCAGCCGTGGACTACCGGGCATTGAAGGACTCAAACGACTGATGACAGGAAAAACCCTGACCATCAAAACCGGCAACGGAAACCGCATGACATTCAACATTTCTCAACTGGAACAGGCGGTGAAACCTTTACGCTCCGC
>NZ_JAXBVE010000267.1:0-253 GCF_035181445.1 Photorhabdus africana | reverse complement strand
TTCTGGGATGTAGCTGTCCAGGGCATCGGCCAGTTCAATGATCTTCGCTTCCCACTCTGCATCACCTTCCAGCGCTTTCAGAGCAGAACCACGGATAACTGGCGTGTCATCACCTGGGAAATCGTACTGAGACAGCAGCTCGCGCACTTCCATCTCAACCAGTTCCAGCAGCTCTTCGTCGTCTACCATGTCACATTTGTTCAGGAACACGATGATGTAAGGAACGCCTACCTGACGACCTAACAGGATGTGC
>NZ_JAXBVE010000266.1:0-253 GCF_035181445.1 Photorhabdus africana | reverse complement strand
GTAACGCCAATATCCAGGTGGGGCAGGGTTTAGCGGTTAATGCCGCTTATGCGCGCAATAATCTGGCGATTAAGATAGGTGAGGGGGATTTTTACAGCCTGGCGGTTGCAGCGAGTAATACGGAAAGCAATAAACTGGCCTCTTTCTTCAACAATATCAAACAAACTGTACTCGGTGTGATGGGCAGTCAGGCAATCAACTATCTGGTGAAGGGGGAGGAAGCTAACACGTCGGGCACTCATAAAGGCAGAGG
>NZ_JAXBVE010000265.1:0-254 GCF_035181445.1 Photorhabdus africana | reverse complement strand
AGGCATTGAGCAGGGTATTGTGCAAGGCCGAGAGGAAGGCCGAGCGGAAGGTAAACTGGAAACGGCTCGTGCCTTATTACGGCATGGCGTGAGTTTGGACATTATTGTCACCAGTACCGGACTGAGCCGGGATAAAATTGAAACGTTAAAGCATTAAATTCATCTTCTCTTTTACAGCAAAATGCCGATATTTAAGATCGGCATTTTTGTTCTTATTCAGGATGATGGCTACTTTTACGTTTGCCCGGCGAAGC
>NZ_JAXBVE010000264.1:0-260 GCF_035181445.1 Photorhabdus africana | reverse complement strand
GAGAGGCTTAACCTTACAACACCGAAGGTGTTTTGGTGTTCAGAGGGCAGCCGGCAGAAGCCGGTTGTCAGAAGAGAGAGGAATATTCAGCTTGTTCAGCGATTGATTCGGGTGGTTGTGGCAGAAGAGCGACAACGGCCGGAAGAAAACCGAATATGCCTGGCGGCGATAGCGCGGCGGTCCCACCTGACCCCATGCCGAACTCAGCAGTGAAACGCCGTAGCGCCGATGGTAGTGTGGGGTCTCCCCATGCGAGAGTA
>NZ_JAXBVE010000263.1:0-261 GCF_035181445.1 Photorhabdus africana | reverse complement strand
AGCGGCGAGGCGTTCTGCGTATCTTGCTTTCATTGATCATGCAGGAAAATACCCAGAGCAATATCATCCGCAAACTGAACTCTCATGCCCGTTACGCCAGATTAAAAGCGGCGTTGTTTGAATATAATGCCATCTTCAAGAGCACTCATGTCCTCAATCTGATTGATGATATGGCACTCAGAAAAGCGATCCGAAGTGCCCGAAACCGCACGGAAGCCTATCATCAGCTCCAAAGTAACATCCGAAAAACTTACAACGGTA
>NZ_JAXBVE010000262.1:0-261 GCF_035181445.1 Photorhabdus africana | reverse complement strand
TACCGTTGTAAGTTTTTCGGATGTTACTTTGGAGCTGATGATAGGCTTCCGTGCGGTTTCGGGCACTTCGGATCGCTTTTCTGAGTGCCATATCATCAATCAGATTGAGGATATGAGTGCTCTTGAAGATGGCATTATATTCAAACAACACCGCTTTTAATCTGGCGTAACGGGCATGAGAGTTCAGTTTGCGGATGATATTGCTCTGGGTATTTTCCTGCATGATCAATGAAAGCAAGATACGCAGAACGCCTCGCCGCT
>NZ_JAXBVE010000261.1:0-262 GCF_035181445.1 Photorhabdus africana | reverse complement strand
CTGACGGTATAAGCGAGCCGCCTGTTCGGGGAGCGTGAAACAATCCAGCCACCGGTTTGAGTAAGGATACGGCCGAATCTCACCATGATAAAACAGCAGAGGTGCCACCAAAGGGAGTTCAGTATGGCCTTTTTTCAGGTGAGCCGCCATCGCTAACATGGCATAATACATCAGCCGCCAGGCCATTAACGGGTCAGGGGTGGACTGATGTTCAATCAGGCAATAGATATAGCCCTGTCCCCGGGCCGTTTCGACCGAGTAC
>NZ_JAXBVE010000260.1:0-264 GCF_035181445.1 Photorhabdus africana | reverse complement strand
GTGACAATAATGTCCAAACTCACGCCATGCCGTAATAAGGCACGAGCCGTTTCCAGTTTACCTTCCGCTCGGCCTTCCTCTCGGCCTTGCACAATACCCTGCTCAATGCCTCGCTCAATACCTTGCTCAATACCTCGCTCAATACCTTGCTCAATACCTTGCTCGCGCCCTTTTTGTTCAAGCTGTTCTGCAATAGTCATCAACATCGTTTCATGCTCCGGAGATTGTTCAATCAGTTGATGGACAAATTGTGAGAGATCCAAC
>NZ_JAXBVE010000259.1:0-265 GCF_035181445.1 Photorhabdus africana | reverse complement strand
GGCCGCTAAATCTACTTTGCCGCCGCGAATAAAACCGCTGTTGGTCAGGTTGTTGGCCGTCAGTTGAGTGACGTCACGCCCGCTGATGGTGCCGCTGTTGGTGATATCGCCTTGACTGTTGAGCGCCACGGTATTCCCGGCCAGCAAAGCGCCATCACTGCGCAGGTCGCCCTGACGGACGCGCGCATAAACCTGCGGCACAGTGACCACCTCGGTAGTGCCATCCGGCAGGGTCACGGTTTGGTTAGTCAGCCAGATAATGTCC
>NZ_JAXBVE010000258.1:0-267 GCF_035181445.1 Photorhabdus africana | reverse complement strand
GGGGACATCCTGCTCTCCTCGGATAGCAAACACCACTTCTGCTTTATAAGGCCATAAAAAGTCATGTTTAAGTTCTTCAACCTTAATCAACCCACTCATAATGACTTGATTGAGAAAGCGAATAGCGCCCAGTTTGGTGATAATCATTGCCGGCAAACGCAGAGCGTATTCGGCTTTTCTCGCCAGATAACAGGGATCTTCATCGGCGGGAAAGACCCCTATTTCCATCGTACAGGTGATTGATGTGACAGCCGGGCACATCTTGCC
>NZ_JAXBVE010000257.1:0-268 GCF_035181445.1 Photorhabdus africana | reverse complement strand
CATTGCCAATGTTGGGGATGCGATAGGCGGTACGGTCAGCCTCACAGCTCAGGGCGATGTCTTGTTTACGCCGGATGCAGATTACACCGGTGTCATTAGCTTTAAATATGGTGTAACTGACGCAGCCGGGAATCCGTCAGCATCGGTAGTCGATCTAAGCAGTGGGGAAACCGCGCCGATGCGCGCCGTTGCGACATTATTGACCCCGGAAGTCCCGCTCGATCCATTAGCTGCTCAACAATGGTATCTGAGCGATGCCAACATTCTG
>NZ_JAXBVE010000256.1:0-269 GCF_035181445.1 Photorhabdus africana | reverse complement strand
CCTCGGACATTATCTGGCTGACTAACCAAACCGTGACCCTGCCGGATGGCACTACCGAGGTGGTCACTGTGCCGCAGGTTTATGCGCGCGTCCGTCAGGGCGACCTGCGCAATGATGGCGCTTTGCTGGCCGGGAATACCGTGGCGCTCAACAGTCAGGGCGATATCACCAACAGCGGCACCATCAGCGGGCGTGACGTCACTCAACTGACGGCCAACAACCTGACCAACAGCGGTTTTATTCGCGGCGGCAAAGTAGATTTAGCGGCC
>NZ_JAXBVE010000255.1:0-272 GCF_035181445.1 Photorhabdus africana | reverse complement strand
CTGGAACAGGCCCGTATCCTGCCCAAACCCGCGGCCAGACCCGTGCAGATGCCGCCGCTGGTTTACCTCGCCAGCACCGAACCGGCACCGCCTGAACCGGACACCCACGACAACGCGGGATATGACGCCCGTCAGCCTAAAGTCCGGGTCCGTTTCCCTGCACCGCCCCCGCGGCCGATGAGCGCACTACAGGGGTTCGGCCTGGGCCTGTTACTGGGGGTGTTTGTCCTGACCGGCAGCTGGCTGGGCCTTTACCGGCCATTACAACAGCA
>NZ_JAXBVE010000254.1:0-272 GCF_035181445.1 Photorhabdus africana | reverse complement strand
CGCTTTCATTAATATTCAATGAATGATGAATATTTTCGAGCTCAGGCGTTTTGACCGCGGTGACAGAACCAAGCAAACGATTGCTCAAATCTGAACTTACTGGCGCAATTACATCCATCTGGCAGCCATCAATAGCAGAAACTTCCGCTAAATTGATCGCACCTCTGCCTTTATGAGTGCCCGACGTGTTAGCTTCCTCCCCCTTCACCAGATAGTTGATTGCCTGACTGCCCATCACACCGAGTACAGTTTGTTTGATATTGTTGAAGAAA
>NZ_JAXBVE010000253.1:0-277 GCF_035181445.1 Photorhabdus africana | reverse complement strand
TTCGGATATAGAAATAATTTATGTGATATCAGAATTGTTTGGTAAATCATTTCGGACGGTTCGTCTGATAGGCTGCTTATTTTCGTCGAAATACCGACTGGGCCATATTTCGGCAGGGGTGACACCAATTTCCTTAGCAATCAATAATTCCCCTTTAGGCCAGGGGCGCGTTAAAGCGTTTGCTAATGTTGAAGAGCTTAAACCGTGCTCTCTGGATAATGATGCCAGCGTTTTATTCTTCTTACGTATCGCAGCGATAATATCGGCGGTATGCCAG
>NZ_JAXBVE010000252.1:0-279 GCF_035181445.1 Photorhabdus africana | reverse complement strand
CCCTGACGATACAGGCCGGTGAACTGCAACTCAACCAGGCTGAAACTCAGGCCGGGCAGATAACCATCAACGCCGACACCCTGAGCCATCAAGGCGGTGTGATGCAACAACAGGGCAAAGACACGCTGTCCCTTACCACCCGGCGACTGGATAACCAACGCGGCACTATTGCGGGCAACGGCAACCTGAACCTTAAAGCAACGACCGTCGATAATCGTCACGGCAACATCGTGGCCGCCGAAAAAGGCTCGCTGACACTGGCGGTCAAAGACACGCTGG
>NZ_JAXBVE010000251.1:0-279 GCF_035181445.1 Photorhabdus africana | reverse complement strand
ACCTGTAAAACCTGTAAAACCTGTAAAACCTGTAAAACCTGTAAAACCTGTAAAACCTGTAAAACCTGTAAAACCTGTAAAACCTGTAAAACCTGTAAAACCTGTAAAACCCTTTTTTCGCCTGTTTTTTATTAAGCTTAATCATCATGGCATATTGTGTTTTATGTTTATACCCGTCATCTTTCAAGTTGCCTCTTTGTTGGCTGCACTCACTCACCCCGGTCACATAGTTTGCTATGCTCCCGGGGATTCGCTCCCTTGCCGCCGCGATGCATCTTG
>NZ_JAXBVE010000250.1:0-283 GCF_035181445.1 Photorhabdus africana | reverse complement strand
TGTAGTATATTTATCCAGTAAATTCTTAAGTTCTGATTTATCGAGTTTTAACCCCCGATAAACTTTTTTATGATCCGTTATAGCAAGCTCATTTAATCCCTCTGTGACATCTTGAATATATGCACGCATTCCTGCATCAAATTCTTGAGGCGTTGGTTCATTACTGTGTAAGTAATTTCTCGACAATAGTGTCTCAATAGCTTGATGCTTGACATACTCTCCTCCGCGCAGGTAGGTATTTATAAGATTATATCCCTGTGCGGAATAATATCTGAGTGCCTGG
>NZ_JAXBVE010000249.1:0-283 GCF_035181445.1 Photorhabdus africana | reverse complement strand
GACATACGCTGGATCTCTCACAATTTGTCCATCAACTGATTGAACAATCTCCGGAGCATGAAACGATGTTGATGACTATTGCAGAACAGCTTGAACAAAAAGGGCTTGAGCGAGGTATCAAGCAAGGTATTGAACGAGGTATTGAGCAAGGTATTGAGCGAGGTATTGAGCAAGGCATTGAGCAGGGTATTGTGCAAGGCCGAGAGGAAGGCCGAGCGGAAGGTAAACTGGAAACGGCTCGTGCCTTATTACGGCATGGCGTGAGTTTGGACATTATTGTCAC
>NZ_JAXBVE010000248.1:0-283 GCF_035181445.1 Photorhabdus africana | reverse complement strand
TGTAGTATATTTATCCAGTAAATTCTTAAGTTCTGATTTATCGAGTTTTAACCCCCGATAAACTTTTTTATGATCCGTTATAGCAAGCTCATTTAATCCCTCTGTGACATCCTGAATATATGCACGCATTCCTGCATCAAATTCTTGAGGCGTTGGTTCATTACTGTGTAAATAATTTCTCGACAATAGTGTCTCAATAGCTTGATGCTTGACATACTCTCCTCCGCGCAGGTAGGTATTTATAAGATTATATCCCTGTGCGGAATAATATCTGAGTGCCTGG
>NZ_JAXBVE010000247.1:0-284 GCF_035181445.1 Photorhabdus africana | reverse complement strand
GGTTGTCATTACCAAACACCCGGCCAAAGTCATTGCCTTCACCCAGCTCAACCCGGTTGTTATTACCGATGGTCGCGGCATAATCCTGCTCTTCCCCGGTATCCACCCGGTTGTAGTTACCCGCAGTCACAACATAATCATACCCGCTACCGGCATCAATCAATCCACCTTCGCCAAAAACAAATGTCTGGTCATTCCCTGCCCCCATAAAAGCAGAGTTAATCCGCCCGGCTACCACTGCGGTATCATCCCCATGACCGCCAAACATCCAGTTTTCACGCCCC
>NZ_JAXBVE010000246.1:0-285 GCF_035181445.1 Photorhabdus africana | reverse complement strand
GGTCATCACGTTACCCACTTTGGAAATAAGCAGGCCGACTGTGGTACCGTCACCCACTTTGGTCAGAATATTGCCTTTGCCAGACAGGATACCGGCGGTTGCCGCGTCGCCAACATGCGTAATAACGTTCGCTTTCGCCGCGGCAACAACCCCCATAAAGTCATCACCCACTTTGGTAACGATATTGGCTTCACCCAGTGCTAACACGCCTGTTAAGCCATCCCCCACATGAGTCATCATATTGGCTTTACCAAACATGGCCGCCAGCGTTGTGCCATTACCGAC
>NZ_JAXBVE010000245.1:0-285 GCF_035181445.1 Photorhabdus africana | reverse complement strand
TCACAACCCGAAACTGTCTCGGATTGTTCAGCTTGAGAGATAACTCAATAATACCTCGGTGATATTACTGAGTCTTTCAATTTTTCAGCTTGTTCCAGATTGTTAAAGAGCAAAATAATTCGCAGCATACTGTCGCCAATATACTCTGAATTACCTTTAGTATGGTGGAGCTAAGCGGGATCGAACCGCTGACCTCCTGCGTGCAAGGCAGGCGCTCTCCCAGCTGAGCTATAGCCCCATACAGAAATAGACCGTCATCGACTGTTCAGTCAACTCGCTTAGCCG
>NZ_JAXBVE010000244.1:0-286 GCF_035181445.1 Photorhabdus africana | reverse complement strand
GGCTCAGGTCCTGATTAAGCAACTTTACGGTGATGGGGCCAAAGTCAGTGAGTTAACGGAGGAACAGAAACAAACTATCAGTACCCTTTCCACTTTGGCGGCCGGGCTGGCAGGCGGTATTGTCGGTGACTCCACCGCCAGTGCCCTCACTGGGGCGCAAGCAGGGAAGAATGCAGTGGAGAATAATGCGCTGGCCTCGCGAAATCTGGGTGATTGCCGCACGATGTCACCGGAAGCGTGCGGCAAGGCTAAGGAGCTGAGTCAGCGCATTCTGGATAAAGGCTTG
>NZ_JAXBVE010000243.1:0-286 GCF_035181445.1 Photorhabdus africana | reverse complement strand
CCACGCCTGATTTAACGGCTGCACGAACATCGTCTGACCCAAACCGCGCCATTGGTCACCCAAACTGGCCGCCATCAGATTGCCGTAACCTTGCGTCTCCGTCAGGTCGGTACTTTTGCCCTGAAACACCGTCTGCGCCAGCCTTCCCGCCATTTCCAACGGGTCATCACTGGTATTCATCTGTTGCAGTTTCAGCCGCACCTGTGTGACCCGGGTCAGGAAGGTTTGCAAATTGAGGGTGTTGTCCGCCGTTATGACATCCGATGCCTTATTTTTCCCCAGCAGC
>NZ_JAXBVE010000242.1:0-288 GCF_035181445.1 Photorhabdus africana | reverse complement strand
TCGCTGCCTTTCGGTGCCCGGTTCAGGTCGTCCAGCAGGCCGTTCATTAAGGCCGGCAGAAAGCGCTGAGACAGCAGTTGCAGGTAGGTGTTTTCCACATACGGGCCGACCGCCGCGCCCTGATAAAGCCCCATATCCGCCAGCAGCCCTTTCTGATGGTAATCCCCGTAGGCCAGCGTGGCCTCACGCAGCGGATTGAGCAGGGGAAGCTGTAAATTGCCGAGACGGTCTTCGCCTTTGGGGGGCGGCACCGACAGGAAGATTTTGGCCTGCGTCAGGACCTCGTCA
>NZ_JAXBVE010000241.1:0-289 GCF_035181445.1 Photorhabdus africana | reverse complement strand
TTCGGATATAGAAATAATTTATGTGATATCAGAATTGTTTGGTAAATCATTTCGGACGGTTCGTCTGATAGGCTGCTTATTTTCGTCGAAATACCGACTGGGCCATATTTCAGCAGGGGTGACACCAATTTCCTGAGCAATCAATAATTCCCCTTTAGGCCAGGGGCGCGTTAAAGCATTTGCTAATGTTGAAGAGCTTAAACCGTGCTCTCTGGATAATGATGCCAGCGTTTTATTCTTCTTACGTATCGCAGCGATAATATCGGCGGTATGCCAGTCTTTTTTCATA
>NZ_JAXBVE010000240.1:0-291 GCF_035181445.1 Photorhabdus africana | reverse complement strand
TCATGACTGGGGTGAAGTCGTAACAAGGTAACCGTAGGGGAACCTGCGGTTGGATCACCTCCTTACCTGAGAAAGGTTGAGTGCAGTGCTCACACAGATTGTCTGATGAAAGAAGAGAATACGTTATCGTAATAGGCTTGTAGCTCAGGTGGTTAGAGCGCACCCCTGATAAGGGTGAGGTCGGTGGTTCAAGTCCACTCAGGCCTACCAACTCTACTTATCCTTGGGTCTTCCAGACGCTGCGTGACTCATGTGCTGGCGCACACTGCGTTACTCGCGTTGAAATCCCCG
>NZ_JAXBVE010000239.1:0-292 GCF_035181445.1 Photorhabdus africana | reverse complement strand
TATATAAAAGACGGATTTAACTATAAGTACAATTTTTTAAAAGGATGTTAATTTTATTTAATTGAAGCTCATTAATCATTAAAAATGTGAGATCTCTCCCTAGCTAGCCGAAGCAGAGGAAATGGTGAAAATTAAAAAAGTAAGCTGATGCCAAAACAGGAACATATTCACACTTTCACCAAAATTGATGTTAAAGCAATACGCGAAGCAACTGGTTTGAAACAACAGGAGTTTGCCATATACCCTAAATTTTTCGATTGAAAAGGAGCGATTGAGCGATTTATTAATTAAA
>NZ_JAXBVE010000238.1:0-295 GCF_035181445.1 Photorhabdus africana | reverse complement strand
GTGGGTGCGTCTGGCCCGCCCTTACGCGGGTGACACCTACGGTTTTCACTGGCCGTTGCTGATAGGTACCGAGGTGGCGATCGCATTTGAAGGGGGCGACCCGGATCGGCCTTATATCGCGCATGCGCTGCACGACTCAAAACACCCGGATCACGTCACCTTATTCAACTACAAACGCAATGTCCTGCGTACCCCGGCGAATAACAAATTGCGCATGGATGACGAACGCGGTCGGGAGCACATCAAACTGAGTACCGAATACGGCGGTAAGAGCCAGCTCAATCTGGGGCATCTG
>NZ_JAXBVE010000237.1:0-296 GCF_035181445.1 Photorhabdus africana | reverse complement strand
GGTAACGATATTGGCTTCACCCAGTGCTAACACGCCTGTTAAGCCATCCCCCACATGAGTCATCATATTGGCTTTACCAAACATGGCCGCCAGCGTTGTGCCATTACCGACATGGGTCATCACGTTCAGTTCACCGGCAAACAAACCAATACTGGCGCCATTACCCACATGGGAATAGATGTTGACTTTCCCTATCATTAAGGCAGCGGTCTGGTCATGACCGACCTTGGTCAGCACATTGGCCCCGCCAATCAGGGCCGCAAAGGTATTGCCCTCCCCGATATGGGTAAAGAGAT
>NZ_JAXBVE010000236.1:0-296 GCF_035181445.1 Photorhabdus africana | reverse complement strand
TGGTGGTGCGGATGGGGGATAAGAATGCCTCGGGAGAGCGAGAGTTTACTGCGCTGTCGGATAATGCGGTTGATACCTTAATCCAGGCAATGAGCAGTTTTGCGCCCACCGCGGGAGATAATGGTTTTATTGACAATCTGGCGAGTCAGGCGAAAATGGTCATGACAACGGCGTGGGCAGATACCACGGTGGGTAAGGTGCAGTTTGCGTAATTAATTCTCAAAAATAAAAGTTAAAATGAATAATAAAAAAGGCTCACAGAATCGGTGAGCCTTTTTTCACTGCGGAGTAATGGA
>NZ_JAXBVE010000235.1:0-298 GCF_035181445.1 Photorhabdus africana | reverse complement strand
GGCGTACCCCTGCCCGAAGCGGGATCAGGTGATGCAATACGGCGAAGACGACTTGCGTTTTGTGCAACGCCTGCTGGCGGAAGTGGGGATCTGGTACAAACTGACGGCGGACGACCGGCTGAAAATCGATGTGGTGGAGTTTTACGACGATCAGCGTTACTACCAGTTTAATGTCTATATGCCGGCCCGGAATCCGTCAGGCATGCACGGCGGGGAGGAAGACGCGGTGTGGGGCATGGAAACCGCGCATCAGGTGGTGGCAGGCAAAGTGGTGACCCGCGATTATGATTACCGTGAC
>NZ_JAXBVE010000234.1:0-298 GCF_035181445.1 Photorhabdus africana | reverse complement strand
CACTGATGGGGCTGAATTGCTCCGCTGTCACGTTCAGGAGAGACTGTTTAGCTTCCTTGATCGTCAGGGGAACACGCGTAATAAATCGTTGTTTTTGCTGATGAAGCGAAGCGATGGTGGCTTCAGTATACAGGGCGGCATCGGCCACAAAGTAGCGGCTGTTTTGTGCCGCTTTCAGACATTGAATATGGGTTTTGATCGTCTGGGCAAAGGCTTTGGCATCATTCGTATTCCCGCTCATGGCCTGCATGTAGACAGGGATACCTGCCTGATTTTCGCAAATCAGCTCAAGGACAAC
>NZ_JAXBVE010000233.1:0-301 GCF_035181445.1 Photorhabdus africana | reverse complement strand
AGGCAGTATTTCTTTGCTCAGGGTGCGATGTCTTTTGATGTTGAAGGTGCAGAACCGGGCACAACCCTCTGGCATCTGGTACGGGAAGCGGCAAGTATGTGGGAATAACAGGTTATCCACTGCCTCATAGTTCATGGAGAAAATGATGGAAACTGTAGATAACTTTGCCCAGTTGAGATCACAACTGGCCGCGTTTACTTTCCTCAATGGCGATGGGATGACTGTTTCTCGTCTGGGTCTCTCGATTACCCTGTTTTTTAAACAAGGCTACACCCAGGAGAAAAAACAGCGCATTCTGGCC
>NZ_JAXBVE010000232.1:0-302 GCF_035181445.1 Photorhabdus africana | reverse complement strand
CACTTAATGTCAGATTGTGTGATTTATCTAATCGGGTACCGGAGAGATCCAGATCGTTGCCCGCGGAAATCCGCAAATGATTATCGGCCGAAATTGAGGCTAATAACTCATAAGGCCGATTCCGCCCCATTTGGATGTCGCCTTCACGCACCAGAAGTTCAACATTTTCCCCTTTTAATTCTGCCTGACGGGCGGTGATATCCTTGCCCGCAATTAAGGTCAGATTGTTATTTGCCGCTAATTTAACCCGGTCGGCATTAATTTCATGACCCGCATTTAACGTTATATTGTTGGCTTTATCG
>NZ_JAXBVE010000231.1:0-302 GCF_035181445.1 Photorhabdus africana | reverse complement strand
TAACCGAAATACCCTCACCCACATGAGTGTTAATGTTAGCGTCGCCATGCGCGGCGGTGACATTTAAACCATTGCCTATTGTCGTGGTCACGTTAGCTTTCCCTTTCGCCGCCGTCACCTGCATACCGTCTCCCACTTTGGTGACAACATTGCCTTCGCTCCATAAGGCATTAAAGCTGTCTCCCTCACCCACCTGAGTGATTATGTTGGCCTGACCTTTCGCCAGCACCACATTACGCCCGTCACCGACTTTAGTGATAACGTTGGCTTTGCCCCAGGCGCCGGTGTAATCATCACCGTTA
>NZ_JAXBVE010000230.1:0-306 GCF_035181445.1 Photorhabdus africana | reverse complement strand
GGTCGAGTAGGATGGGAAAGGTTATGGGAAGGATGGTTCATATTACAAACCATCCTTGAGGGGTACCTGCTTGCACAGTCTCTTGAGCTAGAGATGTGATCAAGAGACAGGCCTTATGGCGGGATTTTTTTATCTGGCTAAGATTAATTCACTTTAAAATCAACCAGATAAAAGTTTTACAAGCAACTGTAAGTAGGGATAGTGACCGGGTAGCTGCGATAACCGCCAACAAATGTGGGCTACACACACTGGCCTCCACATTTGTTAGCTTTATTACTATTGCTTAATGCTTTGAAGTGAGCTGCG
>NZ_JAXBVE010000229.1:0-306 GCF_035181445.1 Photorhabdus africana | reverse complement strand
AAATAATTTATTGGGAGCTTTGCGCTCACGCGCTGTTGTCTCGCTTCGCTCGGCTCGAACCTGCAACCCATTGATTAAAAGTCAACGGCTCTACCGACTAAGCTAACGATCCATCTGGGGAATTTGCTTTGAATGAAGCTTCAAGATGGTGGGTCGTGCAGGATGACTCGGCCTACGGCCTCGCCCTTCGGGCCAGCGCTCACGCGCTGTTGTCTCGCTTCGCTCGGCTCGAACCTGCAACCCATTGATTAAAAGTCAACGGCTCTACCGACTAAGCTAACGATCTATCTGGGGAATTTGCTTTGA
>NZ_JAXBVE010000228.1:0-306 GCF_035181445.1 Photorhabdus africana | reverse complement strand
GGCGATATCACCAACAGCGGCACCATCAGCGGGCGTGACGTCACTCAACTGACGGCCAACAACCTGACCAACAGCGGTTTTATTCGCGGCGGCAAAGTAGATTTAGCGGCCCAACAGACGCTCACCAACCGGGGCGGCCAGATTCAGGGGGATGACCGGGTGACTCTGAAAGGCCGCGATATCATCAGTGCATCAACGGTGCGCGGGGATGAGGCTAACCGCTGGCTGGACCGTCCGGCGGGGATTTATGTGCAGAACGATAAAGGTACCTTGTCGTTGAGCGCCATCAACAATGTGCAATTAACC
>NZ_JAXBVE010000227.1:0-312 GCF_035181445.1 Photorhabdus africana | reverse complement strand
ATTACGCGTTGCAGCAGGCCGCCGGCCTGACCGCGCTCCCTGAGAAAAACCGCCCGTAAATTCAGAGAAGGAACCCTTAGATGTCATTTCAGAAAAAAACCGCCGACGCCGGCAACCTCGCACAACAAATCGCTGACCGGCTGCGTCCGCAAAGCGCCGGCGGGTTACAGTTTACCCTCACCGCCGGCGGCCTGCCGCCGCACACCTTTGTGGTGGCCGGCTTTACCCTGCACGAAGCCCTCTCCACCCCGTTCACGCTGACCGTCAGTTTAGCCAGCGCCGACCCGGCGATTGATTTCGCCGCCGTCCTCG
>NZ_JAXBVE010000226.1:0-312 GCF_035181445.1 Photorhabdus africana | reverse complement strand
TGGATGGTGGTGGCCGAGATAGCGCGGGCCGGACGGGGACGAACCGGACGCCGCGCACGTCGCTCCGCTTCACCGCAGCGTTGTTGCCGGCTGACTGCGCTACGGTTTGGGGTGTTATTCGCCCTTGGCGGAATTTCGCTTACGGCACAGGCGGCGATTGTGGCCGACGGACAGGCACCGGGGCGTCAGCAGCCGACTATTATTCGCAGCGCCAACGGCACGCCGCAGGTCAATATTCAGACGCCGGGCGCCGACGGGGTTTCCCACAATACCTACCGTCAGTTTGACGTGGATAAACAAGGCGTTATCCTC
>NZ_JAXBVE010000225.1:0-319 GCF_035181445.1 Photorhabdus africana | reverse complement strand
TTTGTTCTTAAGCTGACGCGGCAAATCCTGTGGATGATAGGTAAACGTGGTCTTCGCCATCCCCGTTGCCGAATATTGCTGCGTCATCAGGCCAAACAACGAACCCAGGTTGGTATCCAAAATCGACTGAATATTATCACCGAACATCAGGTTCCAGTTACCCGTGGTCACCTGAATATCCGCTCCCCGGCCACCTACCGCAAAGTTAAATGCCAGTTTCTCATTGACCTGACGGAATTTATTCGCGCGGCTCATTGTGCCCATACCACTCACATTGCGGGTTAGCCACTGGTTGAATTTCTTATTCAACGTCACTTCA
>NZ_JAXBVE010000224.1:0-319 GCF_035181445.1 Photorhabdus africana | reverse complement strand
GAACCACAGGTTTTGCCAGTTAATGTCGTTAAAGACAATCATATCTTCCGCATTGATATCATCAACCTGACTGTCAATCACCTGACCACTGACCACAAAGCTGTCTATCCCTGCGCCCCCCCGGAAGTGGTTCTGATAACCGCCCAGCACCAGCAGATCCTGACCTTCACCGCCGTCAAACTGGCTGAATTTCGAAATAGTGGCCGCTATCAGGTGGTCATCACCTTCTCCACCGTTGATGACTGCATGATAGCCCATCAGTTTAATGACATCGTTACCCATGTTGCCATCAATTCGGTTGTCATTACCAAACACCCGG
>NZ_JAXBVE010000223.1:0-322 GCF_035181445.1 Photorhabdus africana | reverse complement strand
TGATGCGCGGTGAGATGCAGGTCCTCGCCCTGACTGGCAATAGTGCCCTGACGGTTGTTAAGCCGGTCAGTGGTGAGGGTCAATTTCCCCTGATTGAACACCATCCCCTCATGGTTATTCAGGGTGCGGGTATGGAGCGCCAGTTCACCGGTCCCGGTCTGGTTAATTTTTCCTTTCAGGTTAGAGATATCAGGCGTCGTCAGATGGATTGCCCGCGCCACTAACTGGCCGCCGTCGTTGTTAAACTGGCCCGGCGTTTTCGCGCTAAAACGGTCGGCGTTGACGGTGGCACGAGCGGTACTTATCCCCGATTGACCGGCGG
>NZ_JAXBVE010000222.1:0-323 GCF_035181445.1 Photorhabdus africana | reverse complement strand
CCCGGCCCGCAGTCACGCTGCCTTTATTATCCAGCGTGGTATTTTCCAGAATAATATCCCGTCCCGCCTGCACGTTAATATTGGGCGCAATATGGGTTTCTTTGCCAATAATATTGAGGTCCGTTTTAGCCTGGGTATTGCCTAATTCAATTTTGCCATTGGCGTTTAAAGTAATATCACCTTGGTTACTGATTAACTCTTTTAAATTAACGCCAACGCCCTCTTCAGTGGCAACCAGTCGGATTTTATTGGCATACATGCCGCCTAACGCTTTGGTGTCAACCGCTAATTGAGGTTTAGTACCTTCGCCAGCGACAGGTTTA
>NZ_JAXBVE010000221.1:0-326 GCF_035181445.1 Photorhabdus africana | reverse complement strand
CGCCAACGTCATGCCATCACCCACTTTCGTGGCGATATTGCCTTTTGCCAGCATCAGCGCAACACTTATGCCATCCCCAATATGCGTAAACACATTGCCCGCCGCGACCATTAATGCCAGTGCATCACCGTCACCCACTTTGGTAAAGACATTCACTGCACCGCCCATTAGCGCCCAGGCATCCCCTTTGCCGATATGGGTAAACAGGTTGCCGACGCCAATCAGAGCCGCAATCGCTGTCCCCTCTCCGACTTTGGTGAAGATATTGCCTGCCGCAGCCATCACACCCAGTGTCAAACCATCGCCGACATGGGTCAACACGTTGC
>NZ_JAXBVE010000220.1:0-330 GCF_035181445.1 Photorhabdus africana | reverse complement strand
GGTGCTTTGAGTCATCCAAGATTCAGCCAGGCGAACAGCGGCTCGCGCATCGATTTGACCGAAACCGTAATCGTTGCTGGTGTGCATACCGCCGCCATTCCAGCTATGGCTGCTATTATCGCTCCATGCGGTAGAGGGGTCATTGATCTTGCGAGCAGATAGAGCAAGGATCTGCTGCACATCCCGATAGCCTAAGTTCGGGTTGGCCTCCAGCATCAACGCAACAACACCGGAGATTATCGGCGCGGCAAAGCTGGTGCCTTGCATGCTGGTGTAGTCATTGCCGAAAGTTGAGCCACGTTCGGTTTTCAGCATATAGCTGGTAGACAC
>NZ_JAXBVE010000219.1:0-332 GCF_035181445.1 Photorhabdus africana | reverse complement strand
AAAAATCCCACAAATCCGACGCGGCACTCAGCCAGACACCGGGGGCAATACCGGCCCGGTTTGGTTCATTGTCACTGAGGACGCGGGTTAAAAACGCGGCCTCCGCTTTTTCCGGGTGCGCCATCATCAGATAGGCTTTAAGCTGGTTGTGCGCGGCTTTCACCTGACGGGCCCGTTGCGGGCTGCCCGGCGGCAGATTCACCAGCGCGCTCAGTTTTTGATGCAGTATCGCCGCGGCCTTATCCCGTATCAGCCGGTTATTCATCTGGGTGTAATACGGCAGCACCGCCGTCAATAGCGGCTGATTTTGATTCAGCCCGAAACGCTGATAC
>NZ_JAXBVE010000218.1:0-333 GCF_035181445.1 Photorhabdus africana | reverse complement strand
GCCCATACGCTGTTATGGCTGCTGTGTATTGTATCTGCGTTGACCGTGGTATCGCCGCGGGCTTCCACCCGGCCCCGATTATCCAGCGTACCGCCCGCCTGTAAATTCACCGTCGATTGTGACAGCAATTTGCCGGTGTTAGTGACATCGGCAGACGAGGTTAATTGCAACGTATCCCGGCTGCTGAGGGTGCCGCGGTTCTCTATCCGGCCCTCGGCGGTGATATGGACCTCCCCGGCAGACGCGCCGATATTACCGGCATTATGCACGCCCACCCCCGCTTCGGTGCCTATCAGCCTGATTTTATGGGCATACATGCCGCCCAGCGCCGCC
>NZ_JAXBVE010000217.1:0-343 GCF_035181445.1 Photorhabdus africana | reverse complement strand
CTCCAATTGGCCTTGCAGGTTAGATTGTCCGCTGCCGGTCACTTCATTAATAATCAGTTCCGCCGCTTTTCCATGCAGATTAGGATTAGCGTTAAGTTGCCCCGCCAGTTGTGATTGAGCCGCTTGCGTGGCGTTATTGAGTACAGCGCCTTGAGTATCGACATTGAACGCTTTATAGGTGTTGTGGGATATCCCCGCGTCATTCGGCGTGGCAATATTGACAACCGGAACGTTGCCCTGATTTTGTACCTGCGTATGGTTATTATCCGGTGTGATCCCCGCGGCAATCGCCGGGTGAAGCGGCTGAATGGCGGTCAGGTAAATTAATAGATAACTCGTGCCT
>NZ_JAXBVE010000216.1:0-352 GCF_035181445.1 Photorhabdus africana | reverse complement strand
AGCCGGGCCCCCACCACCATAGCCAGATGAGAGCCAGACAGGGCAGGAGGGCCAGTATCAGCGAGGCGGTGGCTTTCAGTGGCGGCAGACGCGGCCTCGCCGGTTTTTTGAGATTGTTGAGCAGCAGAGAAAGCCAGTTCATGGGTTAACGCTCCTGTTGGTGGTCGTCGCCTTGGCGGGGGCGGTCATCGGGGCTTTTTCTGCCAGGGCCGCCAGCAGGCCGGGCTCCCAGTCGGCGAGCGACAGGTGTTGTCCTGCCTGGCGCAGATGACGGTAATGTTGTTGTGCCAGCGCGCTCATGCCCGCCTGTTCCAGTAGCTGTGCTGTCAGTAACTGACCGTAGAACTGATCC
>NZ_JAXBVE010000215.1:0-352 GCF_035181445.1 Photorhabdus africana | reverse complement strand
ACTGGATTTCTATGATCTTTTGTTCGATAAATCAAACACGATAACGTTAAACGCGGGTCATGAAATTGATGTCAGTCAGATTAAATTGGCCGCACAGAAAAATCTGACACTGATTGCGGGCAAAGGTATCACCGCCCGTCAAACCAGGCTGAAAGGGGAAAATATTGAGCTTCTCGCGCGCGAGGGTGACATTAGGCTGCCGATGGGCGTGGAGGATTCTTCTCATATTTCGGCCAGCAACAATGTGCAGATGTTCGCGAGCAACAAACTGGATCTCCAGGGTGTTTTGTTCGATAAAGCCAACAATATAACGTTAAATGCGGGTCATGAAATTAATGCCGACCGGGTTAAA
>NZ_JAXBVE010000214.1:0-352 GCF_035181445.1 Photorhabdus africana | reverse complement strand
TATCGCCACGAAAGTGGGTGATGGCATGACGTTGGCGGCGATGATCGGCAAAGCGAATCTCTTTACCCATATCGGGGAGGGCAATACCTTTGCGGCCCTGATTGGCGGGGCGAATGTGCTGACCAAGGTCGGTCATGACCAGACCGCTGCCTTAATGATAGGGAAAGCCAACATCTATTCGCATGTGGGTAATGGTGCCAGTATTGGCTTGTTTGCTGGTGAACTGAACGTGATGACCAAAGTCGGTAATGGCACAACGCTGGCGGCCATGTTTGGTAAAGCCAATATGATGACTCATGTGGGGGATGGCTTAACAGGCGTGTTAGCACTGGGTGAAGCCAATATCGTTACC
>NZ_JAXBVE010000213.1:0-361 GCF_035181445.1 Photorhabdus africana | reverse complement strand
GATGGCCTGCATCTGCGCGCGCTGAGCCGGGGTCATGGCACCGTTGCAGGTGCCGGTCAGTATCAGCACCTGGTGTGGCAGGTTGAGCATCATCATCAGCTGATGCAGGGGACCCTGCGGGGCGGCCCAGGTGAACTCGGCGGTCAGGGTGTCGCGGCCATTGAGCCGGCCGGGTTCCTGGGCGATAAGCTGCCAGTCTTTCAGCTGCTGACTGAGGGACGTGATTTCGCGCTCGGCAAACTGGGGGAAGTCGAGGCCCCAGGGCAGGGTGTCGCGGGACAGGGTAAAGCTGCTGCCGTTGTGGTCATCGGGGCTGGTGAGTACCAGCAGACTGACATCCCGCCAGTCGCGGGGCACGCTG
>NZ_JAXBVE010000212.1:0-361 GCF_035181445.1 Photorhabdus africana | reverse complement strand
GGCGTCGGACGCTTCCGGGCGGGCTTTCAGGTCGGTCATTGCCGCGTTGACCACCGCTATCTGGTCGCGGTTGGTGAAAAAGGAAAGCACAGTCCCGGCCCCCCACAATAAAGCCAGCACCATCAGGCCACGATAGACGTTGCGCTTCTGGATCCATCCAACCCGTCTGCCGTGCCGGTGCCGACTGTCAGCCAACACCCCCTGCCAGGCAAAATCGGGCAACCAGCTTTGCGGGCCTGCATCCGGGGTTGCTTTCAGCGGCAGACTGAACATCAACCCGCGCAGCAACACCACCTCACTGTACTCCGCCAGCCACGGCGTCAACACCTTGCGCCAGTGGGCAAGGCCTTTTTTCTCCAGG
>NZ_JAXBVE010000211.1:0-362 GCF_035181445.1 Photorhabdus africana | reverse complement strand
GAGGCCACACTGGCCTACGGGGATTACCATCAGAAAGGGCTGCTGGCGGATATGGGGCTTTATCAGGGCGCGAAGGTCGGCCCGTATGTGGAAAACACCTACCTGCAACTGTTGTCTCAGCGCTTTCTGCCGGCCTTAATGAACGGCCTGCTGGACGACCTGAACCGGGCACCGAAAGGCAGCGAAGAAAAACTGGAAGTCCTGCGTATCATGCGGATGCTGGAAGACGGCAGCGGCCGCCATAAATCGCGGGTCGAACACTATCTGCAGGCGCGCTGGAGCCGGGCGTTTAACGGCCGGCGCCCGTTACAGCAACAGTTACTGACTCACCTGGACTATGCGCTGGATCACACCGACTGGCG
>NZ_JAXBVE010000210.1:0-368 GCF_035181445.1 Photorhabdus africana | reverse complement strand
AGACAGCTTTAATGCCTTATGGAGCGAAGGCAATGTTGTCACCAAAGTGGGAGACGGTATGCAGGTGACGTCGGCGAAAGGGAAAGCTAACGTGACCACGACAATAGGCAACGGCTTAAATGTCACCGCCGCGCATGGCGACGCTAATATTAACACTCATGTGGGTGAGGGTATTTCGGTTAACGTGGCGTGGGGGAAATATAACGTCAATACCAAAGTGGGCAATGGCCTGAATGTGGCGGTCATGAAAGGGCAGAGTAACGCCAATATCCAGGTGGGGCAGGGTTTAGCGGTTAATGCCGCTTATGCGCGCAATAATCTGGCGATTAAGATAGGTGAGGGGGATTTTTACAGCCTGGCGGTTGCAG
>NZ_JAXBVE010000209.1:0-370 GCF_035181445.1 Photorhabdus africana | reverse complement strand
GATTTCTGTATATATTGCTAAAAAATAGCGAATCCTTGAAATTACCAGATAAGGCATCACAAGATGAAGATTCAACAAGTACCAGTCATAGAGTATAAGGATATTTCTACTGGCCATTTTGAAGTCATCCAGTTTATACCCTATAGATTTCAAAATGCATCACGACGGCAAGGGAGTGAATCCCCGGGAGCATAGGTAACTATGTGACCGGGGTGAGCGAGTGCAGCCAACAAAGAGGCAACTTGAAAGATGACGGGTATATAATCAAATATGCTCCAGGAGGCCAAGCAGAGGATAAAACGAAATAGATACATAGATAAATCTGAATATGAGACTGTTGGAAAATTTGAATCATGAATACTTCAAACTG
>NZ_JAXBVE010000208.1:0-372 GCF_035181445.1 Photorhabdus africana | reverse complement strand
CGCGGTGCTGGAGGAGTCCGGGGATAAAAACAGCACCTTACAGGGGGTTTATCAGCAACTGGTGGCGCTGCACCGTTACCTGCTGGGCATTCAGAACGCGCCGGTCCCGGGCAAAGCCGCCCTGAATGCTGTGCAGCAGCGGCTTGAACAGCATAACGACGACCCGATTTTCGACGTACAGCAGCGGGCGAAAACCCTGCCGGCACCGCTCAACCGCTGGGTCGGCGCACTGGCGGAACAGGCCTGGCGGGTGGTGATGCGGGAAGCCATCCGTTCGCTGGAAATCGAATGGCACGACACCGTCGTCAGACAGTACCAGACCTACCTGGCCGGCCGCTATCCGTTTAACCCGGACGCGACGGAGGATGTGCC
>NZ_JAXBVE010000207.1:0-373 GCF_035181445.1 Photorhabdus africana | reverse complement strand
GAAAGCAGGCATGGAGATGGGCGGGGATGGCATCAGATCGTTTGCCGAAAGTCATGGTCTGCAAGAGAAAGCCCCGGATGAAAACCGTGGATCAGAATCGCCAGTCAGCATCGATGGAATGGGTGCTCAGGCCGATGATAAAGCAAAACCTGTATTTGGTTTTAACGCTCTGAATCTGCCTAATCTGTTTGCAACGATGTTCAGTAAAGATAAGCAGACAGAAATGAAGTCCTTAGTTACGCATCTGAAAGAGAATCTCACGGCGGATCTGCTCAATATGAAGCAGAAAACATTTGATTTCCTGCGTAACAGCGGTCATTTGCATGATGATGGCGATATCCATATCTCGTTGGGGAACTATAACTTCAACTGG
>NZ_JAXBVE010000206.1:0-379 GCF_035181445.1 Photorhabdus africana | reverse complement strand
ACCGACTTTAGTGATAACGTTGGCTTTGCCCCAGGCGCCGGTGTAATCATCACCGTTACCCACATGGGTGATAATATTGGCATCCCCCTGAACCACCGTGACTTCCTGTCCTTTCCCCACTTTGGTAATAAGGTTGGCTTGACCTTTCGCGAAGGCGTAACGGTCGCCATTACCAAGCTGAGTCAGGATATTCGCTTCCCCCCACGCCGCATTCACTCCGGCGCCATCGCCAATTTTGGTGATAAAATTGGCTTTACCTTTGGCAAAACCCACGGTCAAACCATCACCGACATGGGTCATCACGTTACCCACTTTGGAAATAAGCAGGCCGACTGTGGTACCGTCACCCACTTTGGTCAGAATATTGCCTTTGCCAGAC
>NZ_JAXBVE010000205.1:0-379 GCF_035181445.1 Photorhabdus africana | reverse complement strand
CACGTAACTATAAGGACTTACGCCACCCCTTAAGTTTAGCGGATCTGGCGATAAGTACTGGCCTGTTTCCCTCTCGTAATAACGGTGCCGATTATAAAATAAACCGCTTTCCTCGTCTTCATACTGACCGGCGAACCGGAAATTACACGTCAGGTTGCGCGGGTCATTGACCGTCAGCACCGGCCAGCATTCCGGCTCGCCCCAGGTGAGCAGTCGTCCGGCCCATATCAGCTCCCCGGCCTCGGTCAGGATTTCCCGCACCGTTCCCTGATGGTCTTAGGGACTACCCCGACACAACCCTACTTTTTTGTCGGGATTTTTTCTTTAATAACAACCTGTTAAAGAGCCACTTTGTCCCACTGCCCTCACCGCCGCGAAC
>NZ_JAXBVE010000204.1:0-379 GCF_035181445.1 Photorhabdus africana | reverse complement strand
CGATGTCTTAGTCGGCGGCAGCGGGCACAACACTATCATTGGTGGCAGTGGCAAGTCGGTTATCTATGCCGGTCCTCAGGGCGACACAATCTATGCTTCCGAAGGCGGCAGTATTATTCACGCTGGCGGCGGCGATGATAAGATTTTTGGCGGCTTTGGTGACGACGTGATCGAAGTGGGTCACGGCAATGCTACGATTGATGGGGACGGCGGGATCAACATCGTCAGCCTGCACGGTAACCACGGCGACTACCAAATTACCCGTACTGACAGTGGGTATGTGGTGGCCGATAAGGTCGCCGGGCGTGACGGCACGGTTACGCTGAAAAATATCCAAAAACTCAATTTTTCAGATATTTCGGCGGTTGATTTACAAACA
>NZ_JAXBVE010000203.1:0-395 GCF_035181445.1 Photorhabdus africana | reverse complement strand
CCCGCTTCGGGCAGGGGTACGCCAGGGTGAATAAGAAATCCTGACCCCGAAAGCCGTGACGTTCACGCAGGATTTTTTCCACGATTTCCGGTACCGACATCTTCTGATAAAGGGCAAATTGGCGGCTTCTCGACAGCAACGCCAGCCGCGGCTCCAGAGTCACTTCATAACGGCTTTCATCCCGCGAGGTGGATAACAGTTTAAATTCGCTGATCACACCGTAGATCGTGCGCAGCGGTGCCGGCGGTATCACCGGCATGCCCCGCATCCCCGGATTGAACGCGGGTGATGTCAGGGTAAACGCCGCGTCCCGCATCAGCATCTGCGCCGGTTTGATCTCTTTCACCGGGCTGGTGAATTCAATCGCGTAACGAAAAGGCTGGCTTAAGCCTTCC
>NZ_JAXBVE010000202.1:0-407 GCF_035181445.1 Photorhabdus africana | reverse complement strand
CCATCGATTGAGTCTGAGGAGAGAAAAAAGTATCTGGCTTCATTTATATCTAAATATAACGAGCGAACGATTAAATCAAAAATTCATTCGGTAGCGGTACGTAAAAATATGGCAGATAGCCGTTCTGGAATTGGCTTTAAACCCTCGATAAAAGAGCTACTTTACCCGATTGTCTGCACCAAGTTTGCCGGGCCTGTCGTCAAAGATATTGATGGTAATGATTACATTGATATGACGATGGGGTTCGGTGCGCATTTGTTTGGCCATAGCCCACCCTTTGTAGTTAAAGCGCTCACTCAGCAAATAGACAACAGTTTTGGTTTGGGAACTCGGCATGAGATAGGCTTAGAGGTGGCTGAACTTATCAAAGAGATGACTGGCATGGATCGCGTAGCTTTCGTCAATAG
>NZ_JAXBVE010000201.1:0-408 GCF_035181445.1 Photorhabdus africana | reverse complement strand
CTCCTTGCTCATTCCCGTGCTCGCCATCTCCGCCCCGTGCAGCCCCCGGGGGCTTCCCTGAACAAAACAAAACCGCGTGGTCATGCAAGGTCATACGCAAACCGAAGCCACAGTGCCTCAGAGCGTCGCAGGGGCGCCGCTTGCGGGCTCTATGCCGCCCGCGCCCGCAGAACGGGCGTCCGCCGCCCAAGCGAGTTGGGCGACGTTCGCCCGTTGCCGAAAAAGGCGCTACACTGACAATGGCACGGCGGGAAAAACCGGCCTTTGGAGGCGAAAAGCGCGTCAGGGGGTTTTGGGTCCGGCGGTGAACGCACATTGGAAAAAACGGGTGGTAACTGGCTGAGGGCATTAGGAAAATCGGCGTTCGGTCATCAACGTCGCAATGGAATGCGTTGTTGTGGAGAATAA
>NZ_JAXBVE010000200.1:0-412 GCF_035181445.1 Photorhabdus africana | reverse complement strand
CACCCCTGATACTCAGCCCGCTCAGGAAACCCCAACAGCGCCTTCACTACCCGCTTTGCTACAATGCCGGGCAGAACCGTCACCGTTGGTCAGAGTCGATTGCTACGACCGCCTATTGGATAAAGTCGATAATATTGCTGTTATCCCGTTAGAAAAAACCGGCCCGGTCTGGAGACAGGCAATGGAACAGGAGATGAAACGCACTGACCATTCAACCGGTTTTATCACCACCCAATCTGACAGCCTACCGATTCGCGTCATACTGACCACCCCTGCGATGGGTGTTCCACCCCCCCGGCCAGTCCTGATGCTGAGTTGTATCGATAACATTACCCGCATACAAATTGCCCTGGCGAAACCACAAGATAGCGGCACGGTGATGATGTCGACGGAAATCACCCAATTCAGTGCT
>NZ_JAXBVE010000199.1:0-413 GCF_035181445.1 Photorhabdus africana | reverse complement strand
CTCTCGTAATAACGGTGCCGATTATAAAATAAACCGCTTTCGCTGTCTTCATACTGCCCACAAAACCGGAGATTACAGGTCAGGTTCCGCGGGTCATTGATTGTCAGCACCGGCCAGCATTCCGGCTCGCCCCAGGTGAGTAACCGGCCGGCCCATATCAGTTCCCCGGCCTCGGTCAGAATTTCCCGTACGGTCCCTTGATGGTCTTAGGGACTACCCCGACACAACCCTACTTTTTTGTCGGGATTTTTTCTTTAATAACAACCTGTTAAAGAGCCACTTTGTCCCACTGCCCTCACCGCCGCGAACCCAAAACCCCGACGGGCACTTTGCCGATTTTAGCTCGCTTTTTCCCCGATGTCAGTGCCGGGTTTCGGCCCGCTTTTTCTGCCGGAACCGGGTTTTCTCGATAA
>NZ_JAXBVE010000198.1:0-414 GCF_035181445.1 Photorhabdus africana | reverse complement strand
CTTCGCTTCATCAGCAAAAACAACGATTTATTACGCGTGTTCCCCTGACGATCAAGGAAGCTAAACAGTCTCTCCTGAACGTGACAGCGGAGCAATTCAGCCCCATCAGTGAGGGCTATTCAGGCTGCTGGGTGACGTCATCGTATGGCGGCGTTCCTCAGCGTTGGTTACTGGTGAACAGTACGGCGGCAGAAAAACGTGAAAACCAGACTTTCCGGAAAAACACACTCAGGGAAACAGAAAACGAGTCTAAACAGTTCGACAAACTGGGCAAAAAGCCCTTTGCCTGCCGGGAGGATGCCTTACAGGCACTGCATGATTTTGAGTCTCAATGCCAGTTTATCGGCATCGCCTCGCCGGAAATTCAGGCGATTACCGCGTATGCGGGGCGCGGGAAACCCGGCAAGCATCAAC
>NZ_JAXBVE010000197.1:0-419 GCF_035181445.1 Photorhabdus africana | reverse complement strand
CTCAAAAATAAAAGTTAAAATGAATAATAAAAAAGGCTCACAGAATCGGTGAGCCTTTTTTCACTGCGGAGTAATGGATATTCATTATATTATAGTTTACCGGTCAATAATAATTATTATTAATAGTTCTTGTTCATTATAATTTCATTACCAAAAAGGTAAGATGTTATTATTTCATTTACTTGTACTGTTTTGATGGTTATAATCTGTGTGGTTATTTACGGAGATGGAATAAATAATTGACAAAGTTTTATATCTTAGTTTAATTGTTACTTTATTATCTTCTTTGTGTTTTTAATATTCTTGTGGAAAGAGATCTGTGATAATAATCTTTCTGAATTTGGCGTTTTCCTTGTTATATCCATTTTATTAACAAATTACTTTTTGGAAAAAAGTATGTCTGATAAATTCATGCAAAC
>NZ_JAXBVE010000196.1:0-422 GCF_035181445.1 Photorhabdus africana | reverse complement strand
GCTGAGCAGCTGACCGATATGGCACAAAAAACCTGGCCGCAGGACCGCCGGCAGCAGCAGGCAACGCAGCGCTGGCAGCAGTTACAGACCATCCGGCGGGAAAACGCGCCGACCCCCGGCAACTGGCGGGAGACCCGGCATCAGCTCCAGTTACTGGCGGACCACATCCTGACACAGGAGCGCAACCGGGGCAGTTTCACCCTCTCTTACCTGAAAACGGCGATTTACCAAATCCAGCACAGCCACAACCGTGACGTCCCGCTGGAAGAGCTGCTGCGCCAGCTTTCCGTCGCCGTCGAACAGGGTGAGAGCGTCTCACCGGCGCTGATAAAAAAGACCGACGACCGGTTTAACGCCCTGCTCAGCCAGTATTACGCGTTGCAGCAGGCCGCCGGCCTGACCGCGCTCCCTGAGAAAAACCG
>NZ_JAXBVE010000195.1:0-422 GCF_035181445.1 Photorhabdus africana | reverse complement strand
GTGATCCGATCTGGGGTAAATTACGGGTCTGGGTTGATGGCACACACGATGCAAAAGTCGATGCGGGCGAACTCAAGACACTGGCGGAATGGGGTATTACTCAGATAAACGTCCGGGCTTCGAACAAAACAGACGTCCGTGATGGGAATAAGGTCGTTGCCAGTGGATCGTTTACTATCAATGGTAAAACTCAGGCAGTACTGGCTGTCGATTTTCTTGGTGATACCGTTAGCAACACCCTGAGTACTCAGGGAGCGGGCACACGAGTAACCTCCACACACAACGATATCACAACCACGGCTTACGCCAGCCAGAGTGAAACAGATGAAACCCTAAATGCGGAGCAACTGGGAGTCAGCAATCTGTATGGTGGCAGCGGCAATGATACGCTGATTGCGGCAAAAACTGGCAGTTGGCTGGTC
>NZ_JAXBVE010000194.1:0-422 GCF_035181445.1 Photorhabdus africana | reverse complement strand
CGACGGCAAGGGTGACCAGGATAACAACGGCAACACCGGCAATAATCACCACCATTTCCAGCATGCCTTCACCCACCTCTTTTAATATCTGCATCCAGCTAATGTTTTTTAGCTCTTCCAGGGTGATATCTGAACCCTGTTGCACCGTCTGCCACCGGGCTTTTATCTCACTCTCCGTCCAGGTCACGATTTTCCCCGTTTGTTCATTAACCCAGGAAAAAGCGTAGCTGACCTGATGGCTTATCGGGTCAATAATTTCTTCACACACCCACTTGCCAGCTTGATTGAACCAGATACCAAACTGGGCAAGGAGCTCCCGGGTACTGTCGCGGACATAATTCAACCCATTTTCGGCCAGACCCGCCACCTCCTGCCCGAGGACAACCCAGTCTTCATAGCTGGGTAAAAACGACCAGCGGGAA
>NZ_JAXBVE010000193.1:0-423 GCF_035181445.1 Photorhabdus africana | reverse complement strand
AAGAACATAAAATGGTGACAGGAATGCAATCTTACCACCATGAGCTTTTGAGTTTATTAGGCGCACAATATAAAGCGGTTTATTCCTGAATTAGGTGCGGAATGAAGGATAAAAATAACAATGCCAATTAATTTTAGTATGAGACCACATTAAAGGCATGAAAATAGACATGGCTTAAATTGAAGTATTTAAAGCATCACGATTTTGAATAATAAACACCAATATGATATTGTAAATAACCAGATTCGTATTCTGTTAAATCATTTATTTTGAGATTTTATGCCAATTTTTCATGATCAATTATTTAATTACTTTATAAACAAGTTTATTTTCCGATTGAAAACGTTATTAAAGCCAGTCCCTTTAGGAAAACAGATTGTCTGATTAATCTATACCTTATGGATTTCAAGATGCATCGCGACG
>NZ_JAXBVE010000192.1:0-432 GCF_035181445.1 Photorhabdus africana | reverse complement strand
ACCCAGCTGTCCATGACGGTGAGGTCGATCAGCTGGTCGTCCTGTTTGACGAAATAGTTGTTGAGGCCGTTTATCGTCAGGAACTGCGGGATAATCAGTTGCTTGTCATTATTGGCGATAAAGAGGCGGTCAAAGCCCGGGCCAATCTGGTCGCGCAGGTTGAGGGGCGGCGGCAGGGCCTCCCGGGCTTTAAGGCGCAGGTTCTGGTAGACCCGCTGATAAACAGAGAGCTGACTCAGCTCTTTCTCGGCATGGATGAGCGGCAGTTGGTAAGGCGCAAAACGGCTGATAGCGGCCTGATCGCCCGCCTCCCGCGCGGCCCGCCAGTCGGTGTGATCCAGCGCATAGTCCAGGTGAGTCAGTAACTGTTGCTGTAACGGGCGCCGGCCGTTAAACGCCCGGCTCCAGCGCGCCTGCAGATAGTGTTCGACC
>NZ_JAXBVE010000191.1:0-442 GCF_035181445.1 Photorhabdus africana | reverse complement strand
CATTGAGCAGGGCAGCCTCACCGAAACCGTCTGCCGGCTGCGCAGCACCGAAGCCAACCAGATACAGGTCAAAGCCACCGCGGGCAACGCCGGCGAGGGTACCCAGCTCTACACGGCCAGCGACAACCTCACCCTGACCGTCGGCGCGGGCCGCATTGAGATGACCCAGACGCATATCAGACTCACCTTTGGCGGCTCAGTCATTACCCTGAACGCCGACGGGGTGTCCGTTAACGGCAGCAAAATCGGCCTGAATAACTAATCTGACCTGAATAACGGCCCCGGCTGCCCGCCGGGCGCCCTGAACACGCACCCGGAGAACCCGATGACGCAGGAAAATACCTTCATCCCTTTTCACTTTAACGCCGGCACCCTCAGCGTGCCCCGCGACTGGCGGGATGTCAGTCTGCTGGTACTCACCAGCCCCGATGACCACAACGGC
>NZ_JAXBVE010000190.1:0-447 GCF_035181445.1 Photorhabdus africana | reverse complement strand
CCGGTCTGGTTAATTTTTCCTTTCAGGTTAGAGATATCCGGGGTTGTGAGGTGAATTTCCCGCGCCACTAACTGGCCGCCGTCGTTGTTAAACTGGCCCGGCGTTTTCGCGGTCAAACGGTCGGCGTTGACGGTAGCGTGAGCGGTACTTATCCCCGATTGACCGGCGGTCAGTTGAATCTGACCGGCTGCGGTCTGGCTGTCGCTCAGGTCAATCTGTTGACTGTGGACAGCCAGCGTATCGGTGGCCAGATTTTTGCCATTGGCCTGAACGTGCTGCGCGGTCAGAGTCAATGAGCCGGGTCGGGTAGTGTTGCCGTTATCATCCAGCCCCGCGGCCCATACGCTGTTATGGCTGCTGTGTATTGTATCTGCGTTGACCGTGGTATCGCCGCGGGCTTCCACCCGGCCCCGATTATCCAGCGTACCGCCCGCCTGTAAATTCACC
>NZ_JAXBVE010000189.1:0-448 GCF_035181445.1 Photorhabdus africana | reverse complement strand
AAAGCGGTTTAACCGGGACGGATGGCCAGTGGCATAAACCAGTTGATGCAACAAGTCATGCCAGTATTGTGAATCTTCAACGTAGTCCCGCCGGACAGGCAGCTCAATACGGTCATGAAATGGTCGGTAAACGGGCACGATGCCCGACCGATGAACCACCGGGATCCCACTGGCCGTCACCAGTTGCTGAACAGCGGTAAAACCGGGAGCCGGACGCGGAGGTAAAGGAAAACCGGGTTGAAGTTCTGTCGGCAGTCCTTCACATTGTTCCAAATTAATGACACGTATCAGCGACATTGAAGGCCGGTAACGGACGATGGTTGTCGGTTTTTCACCGTTGACCACCCATCCGCCTAACGCTCTTAACTCATCACCGGTTAACCAGCGGTTAGATATCAACTGCCGCTGCAACATAGTTTGCCAGAGCAACAGCACATTGATACCGCTA
>NZ_JAXBVE010000188.1:0-455 GCF_035181445.1 Photorhabdus africana | reverse complement strand
ACCGGCTATCAGTTGCTGGCTAATCTTGGGCAGGTTTTTTCGATTGAGGATTATCTCTGGTATCAGTTGCCGGAGGGTTCGGTTTATGTGGGCAGCGGGGCGCATTCGATGTTTGCGGGGAAACCGGTCGATATTCCGAATGCATTTAGCCAGCGTCAGTCCGCGGGCAATGCGATGACCATTTCCATGATCCCATCGTTGCGCCCAGGCGTGGTGATCAACCAGCACCGGTTGAACAAGGTCAATCTGAACAATGAAAACATGGTCATTACATGGGAAGCCGTCAACAAACTGACCGGTCAGTCGCAGACCAGAACGCCAATGCAGCGTCAGATTGATGCCGCCTACCCCGAATTATCGGCAGGGCTGCATTTACCCAAATTTGCCCGCATTGAGGCACACCCTGAAAACACGGTCAGCGGCGATATCGCCGACCCATTCCGGCCACGCTATGC
>NZ_JAXBVE010000187.1:0-461 GCF_035181445.1 Photorhabdus africana | reverse complement strand
CCACGCCTGATTTAACGGCTGCACGAACATCGTCTGACCCAAACCGCGCCATTGGTCACCCAAACTGGCCGCCATCAGATTGCCGTAACCTTGCGTCTCCGTCAGGTCGGTGCTTTTGCCCTGAAACACCGTCTGCGCCAGCCTTCCCGCCATTTCCAACGGGTCATCACTGGCGTTCATCTGTTGCAGTTTCAGCCGCACCTGTGTGACCCGGGTCAGGAAGGTTTGCAAATTGAGGGTGTTGTCCGCCGTTATGACATCCGATGCCTTATTTTTCCCCAGCAGCGCCAGTAACGGCCCGAAGGTGCGGTCCATTGGCCCGCTCAGTTCAGGAGCCTGCGGGTTAATCGCCGGCACCGCCGTTTTATTCAGCAACGCCTTCGCGGATTTCACCAGTGACGCCGATAACGCCGGGTTCGGTTGCCCAGTCTGTCCCTGATACGCCACGGTGTTCATTAGCG
>NZ_JAXBVE010000186.1:0-462 GCF_035181445.1 Photorhabdus africana | reverse complement strand
TCCTCAATCTGATTGATGATATGGCACTCAGAAAAGCGATCCGAAGTGCCCGAAACCGCACGGAAGCCTATCATCAGCTCCAAAGTAACATCCGAAAAACTTACAACGGTATCTTCAAGGGCAAAAAAATCGTTGAAAACCGGGTCAGTGCACATGCGGCCAGATTGGTTGCCAACTGCATTATTGCCTACAACAGTATGATCCTGAATGCGGTCTACCAGAAGATGCAGGCCAACGGTGTCCCTCAAGAAATTATTGATGAGTTTACGCGAATTTCGCCGATTGCCTGGACACACACGTTGTTCACGGGACGATACAATTTTAAGAGAAATCACGGGAAAATTGATGTAGAAGCGATGGCAAGGATATTGGAATCTCACCTGAAACAACATTTTTGGCGGGATGACTAATCAGGATTTTCTCTCAAAGTTTACAGATCTGGGGGGTGTTCCACAGAACCCC
>NZ_JAXBVE010000185.1:0-469 GCF_035181445.1 Photorhabdus africana | reverse complement strand
CCGTCAGGACCGTTATCTCCATCACTGGCAAGCGCAACTGCAACGCCATCTGGGGACCCGGGATTATCTCTACCAGCGCCCCTGGTACCTGGTGATGGGTAACACCGGCAGCGGCAAAACCACCCTGATTCAGGCCGGCTGCCGGCTGACTGACATTGCCGCCCCGGACACCCTGAGCGGGGAAGCGGCGCTGCCCCGGCATCTGCGCTGCTGGCTGGGGGAGAAAGCCGTCATCATTGACCCGGACGGCTTCCTTATCGACCCGCTATCGCCGCCGGACACCGGCAAACCCCAGCTGCCCGCCCGCCTGTGGCAGGCGCTGCTCGCCTGGCTGACCGAAAACCGTCAGCGCCAGCCGCTCAACGGCATCATCCTGACGGTGGACATTCACCGCTTACTGACCGACAACAAAGCGCAGCGGGAACGGGATATTGCCGCGCTTCACCTGCGCCTGCAGGATCTGCGATTA
>NZ_JAXBVE010000184.1:0-469 GCF_035181445.1 Photorhabdus africana | reverse complement strand
CGCCGGATTGGTTTTACAGCCTTCAAGCGCAACACGCCCTGCCGTTGCCATTTCAGCCGAGGCGGCAATCAGTATCTGGCCGCCATAAACCAGCGCATAACCGCCCGCCGCTACTGCGGTGACGGCAATCGCCGCATCCTGCCGCGCAATGACGCGCGCTTCCGCAGCTTTATCCCCTTTTCCTGCCGCTAAGATGTCTTTTTGATTTTCTACCGATAACTGGTACAACATGTGCTCAGTCATGTTATTACGATAGACAAGCTCCGCGCTGTTTGCTGCACTGTAAGCGCCTTCCGGGGTATGGCTAATCAGGGCACCTGACAATGCCCCGATAAATTTGGCTGTCTGGGCCTTAACTTCATTACCCGTCAGCGCTTCCTGAAGCTTATGGATTTGTCGCTCTGTTTCATTCTTATACGCCGGTTCAAATAGCCGGCTTTCCATTGTGATTGCCGCTAATTCAGCCGCC
>NZ_JAXBVE010000183.1:0-470 GCF_035181445.1 Photorhabdus africana | reverse complement strand
CCCCGCAGGCCCGGCTGTGCCGGGCCGCCGTTGTCGAGGAGCCCCTCCAGCAGCGGCACCAGATAGCTGTGCAGCCCCTGTATCTGGCGGGTGAAGCTGAACAGCGGACTGCGCTGACTGATATCGACTTTGTTGAGCATCATGTCCGGCATGGCCGCGTTGAGCTGCTGCATCCACTGGTGCCAGAACCGGGCCAGCTCAGTGCGCCAGCGCTGCTCATCCTGCGCATTCAGGCTAAAGGTGACGCCCAGGATCTGGGCGCGCTGCGCGCTGTCCAGCGACTGGAAAGCGGCGCTGAAACCGTGCAGCCGGTCGAGTTTGGTCAGCACCAGATAGCAAGGCAGAGGATGATGCAGAGTTAATCGCAGATCCTGCAGGCGCAGGTGAAGCGCGGCAATATCCCGTTCCCGCTGCGCTTTGTTGTCGGTCAGTAAGCGGTGAATGTCCACCGTCAGGATGATGCCGTTGAG
>NZ_JAXBVE010000182.1:0-470 GCF_035181445.1 Photorhabdus africana | reverse complement strand
GGTTAACTGTCCCTGTGAAGTCAGGGTAAACGTGAGGCTGTTCAGTCGCAGCCCTGTATCATCCAGTTCAGCAAATAGCCATGCTGGCATCACCCGACTACTGAAGCTGAAGAGGTATTCTCGCCAATCCTGGGCAGGTATAGATTGCCCGTCTCCCGGTAATGCCGATGCGGGAGTCAGTTCATTTAACGTCAGAGGGATCTGCCATTGCTGGAAATTCGACACCATCTTCATCAACTGTACTGAAACAGCAGGCACCGCTTCATCGTGAACCGGCAAAGGGTTCCACGGCAGGAATACCCGGCCTTCTTTTGCGCCCTGAACCAGGTCAAAAACCGGTGACTGCTTAAATACACTCTGTACACGCTGAACAAAATGCGCTGCTGTACCACCAGGCATAATCTCGTAGTGAAGGCGAACACCATCTTTTCGGCATGAACCTGCCGTCAAGCGCCAACCCGCCAATAACA
>NZ_JAXBVE010000181.1:0-476 GCF_035181445.1 Photorhabdus africana | reverse complement strand
TGAAGATTCACAATACTGGCATGACTTGTTGCATCAACTGGTTTATGCCACTGGCCATCCGTCCCGGTTAAACCGCTTTGGCCTGACAACCCAAAGTGAGTTAGATGAAGCTCGGGAACAATGGGTGACAGCATTGGGCGCGGCGTTTGTGGCGGCATTAACCGGTGTCCGGGGTAACTCGGTCTATCCTGATAATATAGTACATTGGGAACACGCTTTGGGTTCAGATCCGTGGTGGTTATTTCAGGTGGCTAATGATGCCCGCCGTGCCGTGGATTATTTGCAAGACCGGAGACAGCAGTTACCGACCCAGGTGGAATTGTGGCAGCAGATGGCTGCCGTGTTGCTCAGTGAGCACTATGGTCTGCCGCTGAATGACACCATGCTGGAATATGATGAGGTGGTTCAGCGCCATATTGATCAGGGTATCACGCCGCTGATGGCTGTCAGTGCTTTAGCCCGAATATATCACTGGG
>NZ_JAXBVE010000180.1:0-478 GCF_035181445.1 Photorhabdus africana | reverse complement strand
ACCGACACAATCCCCCACCGCGCGTTGGGTGTTTCTGGCCTTTGAAGGGATCAGCACCTTTGAATTTCAAGAACATAAAATGGTGACAGGAATGCAATCTTACCACCATGAACTTTTGGGTTTATTAGGTGCACAATATAAAGCGGTTTATTCCTGAATTAGGTGCGGAATGAAGGTTTCATCATTTTACGCAGCAGACCATCAAAATAATGTCATAAAAAAACGGGTAAAACAGGTTAATTTGGCAGAATTTAAATCCTGAAAAAAGCGTGATTATTCGAAAGAGTCTATTTACATCATCAAGTTATTTACCGGCTGATTTATAAAGATAAAAAGCGAATGTGATTAATGTTTTTTATACCTTATAGATTTCAAGATGCATCGCGGCGGCAAGGGAGCGAATCCCCGGGAGCATAGCAAACTATGTGACCGGGGTGAGTGAGTGCAGCCAACAAAGAGGCAACTTGAAAGATGACGG
>NZ_JAXBVE010000179.1:0-479 GCF_035181445.1 Photorhabdus africana | reverse complement strand
CAGCATAAAAGACAGTCAGGCAGCTAAACGTCGAAGAGCCATTTGGTCAGGGGAATTCCGTAGTCAACTTATTTTTGATTAAATTAAATACAAAGTGGAATCCCGCCCTGTTTAATTAATTGAGTTGATTAAATAGAAAATATATAATAACAACCTCTATTTTACATCTCCGGTTAACGATATTGCACTTATTATGTGAATCCAAGAATGCCAGAGTTTCAGTAGCTTTAATTTATGCTTAATGCCGCTTAAATATGAAGGGTGCCTGAGAACCAAGTCATAACAACATCTAAAAGGGCGGGAGTAAAAACCTCCCGCCTAAGGTTGCCTTACCTGTCGCTGGATTCGTAAGCCATGATTGCCGCAACCTCTGTATTACCTCGTTTGATATGGAGTTTACAGATTGAACCCCTTGTTATCCACGTGAATATGAGTAATGTCACACAAATAATGATCAAACTAAATATTGCGATTTTTTG
>NZ_JAXBVE010000178.1:0-479 GCF_035181445.1 Photorhabdus africana | reverse complement strand
GCAGATTAGCACGTCCTTCATCGCCTCTGACTGCCTAGGCATCCACCGTGTACGCTTAGTCGCTTAACCTCACAACCCGAAACTGTCTCGGATTGTTCAGCTTGAGAGATAACTCAATAATACCTCGGTGATATTACTGAGTCTTTCAATTTTTCAGCTTGTTCCAGATTGTTAAAGAGCTTATATCGCTAAACAGATTCGCTTAAATCCGTTTAAAGATAATCCGACAACGCCTTTCACCCGTCATCCTGCAATATGGCGTCCCCTAGGGGATTCGAACCCCTGTTACCGCCGTGAAAGGGCGGTGTCCTAGGCCTCTAGACGAAGGGGACCCGACGGTCAGCTTCGCAGACTCATTTGCACTCTATTTTCATCAGACAATCTGTGTGAGCACTGCACTCAACCTTTCTCAGGTAAGGAGGTGATCCAACCGCAGGTTCCCCTACGGTTACCTTGTTACGACTTCACCCCAGTCATGA
>NZ_JAXBVE010000177.1:0-483 GCF_035181445.1 Photorhabdus africana | reverse complement strand
CCGCTTTTAATCTGGCGTAACGGGCATGAGAGTTCAGTTTGCGGATGATATTGCTCTGGGTATTTTCCTGCATGATCAATGAAAGCAAGATACGCAGAACGCCTCGCCGCTGAGAGCGGATACGTTCGACATCAATCACCCCTTTGGGCTTAAGGATACCGGTATCGTAATCCAGGGAGGTAGCTGAATAAATATCGTCAGCGGCGTGGCGCACATTCTTGATGCTGGGTACATAATCCACATCAATGGAATCCAGCGTGACAAAATTCAGCTTGTTCAAGGAGTGGTTATCTCCTGTCACCATATGGATATCAATCTCCGTTTTATTGTTGTAAATCATGTCGTACAGCGAATGGCCTTCGTACTCGTTCAGGCCGATATTTTTCGCATTCACCGCCACGTAATTGGCGAGCAGTGTGTAGAGCGAGATACCACGGCCTTTACCCAGATACTTTCTGGAATAACGGGATTGTATCGTACTGT
>NZ_JAXBVE010000176.1:0-492 GCF_035181445.1 Photorhabdus africana | reverse complement strand
CAGCTCCTGCTGGATACGGGTCACCCAGCCCTGGGCCGGTCAGGGCTGGGGCATGCTGGCGATACCGCGTATCGGTCAGGAGGTGGTGGTGGACTTTCTTAACGGCGACCCGGACCAGCCGATTGTCACCGGGCGCACCTACCATGCCAGCAATCTGCCGCCGGGGGACCTGCCCGGCAGCAAAACCCAGATGACCTTCCGCTCCAAAACCCACAAAGGGGACGGCTACAACGAACTGCGCTTCGAGGATGCCAAAGGCAGTGAAGCGCTGGCTTTACACGCCCAGCGGGACATGCACACCGTGGTGAAACACGACCAGACCCTGGTGGTGGAAACCGGCAACCGCCAGGTGGCGGTGAAGAGCGGCGATGAACAGACCCGCATTGAGCAGGGCAGCCTCACCGAAACCGTCTGCCGGCTGCGCAGCACCGAAGCCAACCAGATACAGGTCAAAGCCACCGCGGGCAACGCCGGCGAGGGTACCCAGCTCTA
>NZ_JAXBVE010000175.1:0-493 GCF_035181445.1 Photorhabdus africana | reverse complement strand
AAATGAGGAATTTGAAGCGGACTATATGCAGCGGGTTAAACGTTATTCCCGTGAAGATGCATTCCGGCTGAGTCGTTTGCTGAGTGAAGTTATTATGGGACTGGAGTATGAGGTCGGTGATTTTCTGGGGTCTATTTTCATGGCGCTGGAATTAGGTCATGACCAGGCTGGCCAGTATTTTACGCCGTTTCCTGTCAGCCATATGATGGCCAGAATGCAGTTCGCTGAAGACTTGACGAGGTTGGGATCCGGAGAGCATGAATATATCACGGTGTCTGACCCGGCTTGTGGCGCCGGCGGGATGATTATTGCGATGCATCAGGCCATGCTGGAAGCGGGGTTTAATCCTCAGCGGCAGATGTTGGCGTTTTGTGTCGATATAGACCCGGTTGCCGCGATGATGACGTATATCCAACTGTCGTTGCTGGGCATCCCGGCCGTGGTCACGGTAGGCAATTCACTCACTCATGTCATGTCTCAGCAAATGGTGACG
>NZ_JAXBVE010000174.1:0-494 GCF_035181445.1 Photorhabdus africana | reverse complement strand
CAGAGTGAAACAGATGAAACCCTAAATGCGGAGCAACTGGGAGTCAGCAATCTGTATGGTGGCAGCGGCAATGATACGCTGATTGCGGCAAAAACTGGCAGTTGGCTGGTCGGGGGCGCAGGGAGCAATACCTATGTCGGTGGTACCGGCGATGATGTTTTTGTTATCAGCGCTTCTGACGATACGAAAAACATTCACGGCAATGGCGGGCACGATACGGCGATCATTGTCGGTAACCAAGGCGTGGAGCTGAACATGGGTCAAGCCAGTTTAACCATCGCTGAAGGCGGAAGCGGCAACGATACTATCATAAGCGGTAGTGTCAACGGTGTCTTTATCAAGGGCGGTTCCGGTGATTCGGTGCTGGTCGGTGGCATGGGTAACGATGTCTTAGTCGGCGGCAGCGGGCACAACACTATCATTGGTGGCAGTGGCAAGTCGGTTATCTATGCCGGTCCTCAGGGCGACACAATCTATGCTTCCGAAGGCGGCAG
>NZ_JAXBVE010000173.1:0-494 GCF_035181445.1 Photorhabdus africana | reverse complement strand
GCAGGCCATAACCTGACGCTGGACACCTTAAGCACGCGCCGCACAGAGCAGGGCGACTGGGGGAAAGAGAACACTCGCCACCTGACCCAACAACAGGATATCGGCAGCCAGATAACCGGCACCGGTGAGGTGACCCTGCAAGCCGGGCAGGATTTGAACGCCACCGCCGCTCATGTCAACGCCGGTCAACACCTGACGGCGCAGGCCGGGCATAACCTGACGCTGACCACCGGGACCGCCTCGTCCGACTTAGTGGAGCACAGTAAACAAACCAGCAAAGGCTGGCTGTCGAAGTCGTCAGTGGAAACCCACGACGAAGTGCATGACCGGCAAGCGCTCAGTACCACATTCAGTGGCGATAAAGTGAATTTACAGGCCGGAAAAGACCTGCATATTAGCGGCAGCAACGTCGCAGGTACGCAGGATGTCAGCCTGAACGCCGGTCATCAGCTCACCGTCACCACCGCAGCAGAAGTGCATAATGAAACCCATCT
>NZ_JAXBVE010000172.1:0-502 GCF_035181445.1 Photorhabdus africana | reverse complement strand
CGATAAACTTGAACGGAATTATACCAGTATGGTGGCACTCGCATTCATCATTGTCTGGTTGCCGATGTGGGTTGATTGAATAATGACTTTAAAACATCAACAGCCCCTAGTTAACACTAACGTATTCTATAGATAAATGATGTATATATACTCTAAAAATATCCTGATAAAACAACTAAATAACGCTGCCAGGAACAAGCGGTCAAAATCAAAAATTTAAAACACGAAGAGATAACCCAACGGTGTGGTTCATACAGAGAATTTAAGGAAGGATGATATTAATTAAAATACTCACTAACAGACACCTGATGTAGCACACCAAGCGTCTGTTCTAAAACAAGCCAAAATGCAAACCTATTCTAGAGTTAGGTACTTAATTATTAGCTATTAAGCGATAACTTTAGCAACAACACCAGCACCTACTGTACGGCCACCTTCACGGATAGCGAAGCGCAGACCCTGGTCCATCGCGATTGGTGCAATCAGGGTAACTTTCATCTGA
>NZ_JAXBVE010000171.1:0-508 GCF_035181445.1 Photorhabdus africana | reverse complement strand
ATGACGAAAAGCCTCTCGGCGGGTTTATTCAGCTTGACGACGCATACTGGGGAGGGGCTCAGCATGGCCCCCGAGGGCGAGGGGCAAAAGGGAAATGCCCTTTCGTTGCGGCAGTTTCAATGAATGAAAAGGGCCACCCTATGTTCATGCGTTTCAGCGTTGTGAAAGGGTTTAAGACCGAGGAACTGACCCGTTGGGCTAAAGTGCATCTCAAACCAGAATCTCTTGTTATTTCAGATGGATTAGCTTGCTTTCGGGGGATTGAGCAAGCCGGGACTTTCCATTTGCCCCTCGTTACTGGCGGTGGAGCGCAGAGTGTTAAGCTTCCTTATTTTCAGTGGGTTAACACAATGATAAGTAATGTAAAAAATTCGATACGCGGAACATATCATTCGATTAGCAAAAAGTATTTACCTCGTTATCTTGCCGAATTCTGTTTCAAGTTCAATTGGCGCTTTAACCTTAAAAAAACATTCGAACAGCTTATTTATTCATGTATCCGGGCAGC
>NZ_JAXBVE010000170.1:0-511 GCF_035181445.1 Photorhabdus africana | reverse complement strand
TGAGGAAAGTGAGGTTGATATGAGTAATATTGAAATTATTCAGAGAGAAATAATCGCTATTTTTGCAGAGACATTTGGTTTACCGAAAGAAGAGATAAAACTAGAAATACCATTGGTTGAATTGGGGGCGGAATCACTTTTGTTATTCGAAGCGTTAGAGCCGATCCATCAACGATTTGGTGTAAAACTTTCAGTGCGGCAATTTTTCGCAGAATTACAAACAATTCGTCAACTCAGTGAATATATCTTGATGGTGGATAAAAACAGGGTTGTGGAAGATAATCATTCGGTTACTCAACCCGTCTTGGCTGATCAGGAAAAAAGGTCTGAACAATCCGATACGCCAGATATTCCACCGATTAATAAAGAACGCTTTTTCCAATGGATGTCGAGAAGTGCACCATCGATTGAGTCTGAGGAGAGAAAAAAGTATCTGGCTTCATTTATATCTAAATATAACGAGCGAACGATTAAATCAAAAATTCATTCGGTAGCGGTACGTAAAAATATG
>NZ_JAXBVE010000169.1:0-512 GCF_035181445.1 Photorhabdus africana | reverse complement strand
GAAAGCGGGGTGTTCTACTCCCGGCTGCAACATGAGCGTTACCTGAATCGGCAGACCCAACTGCGGGGGTTGACGACATCCGCCACGCTGTTGCCGGGCCAGGAGTTGAAAGTCAGGGGAGAGGCGCCGGACGCCTTCCGTAAAGGGGCGGTGATAACCGCTATTCGCAGCAGTGCGCGCCGGGATCGCAGTTTTGAAATGGCGTTTACCGCCATTCCCTACTCTGAAACCGTGTGCTTCCGGCCTGCGTTAATCCCGAAACCGCGCATAGCGGGCACCCTGCCGGCCCGGGTGAGCAGCACGGTAGTGAACGACCCGTACGGGGATATTGATAAAGACGGGTTGTACCGGGTGTCGTTTGATTTTGACCGGGCGGAATGGCCGCAGGGGGGAGAAAGCCTGTGGGTGCGTCTGGCCCGCCCTTACGCGGGTGACACCTACGGTTTTCACTGGCCGTTGCTGATAGGTACCGAGGTGGCGATCGCATTTGAAGGGGGCGACCCGGATCGGCC
>NZ_JAXBVE010000168.1:0-514 GCF_035181445.1 Photorhabdus africana | reverse complement strand
TTATCGGCATCGCCTCGCCGGAAATTCAGGCGATTACCGCGTATGCGGGGCGCGGGAAACCCGGCAAGCATCAACACCCCAAATCGGTTCATTATCAATTAGCCGGTCAGGCTTATACCCGGTTAGACAAGGTGAAGCAGGCCAGATTGCGGGTCGGGAGGTTTATTTTAGCGACCAATGAACGGGATGAAGGACGGCTTGATATGGCGGTGTTACTGGCTAATTATAAGGCACAACAAAAGGTAGAGCGGGGTTTTCGCTTCCTGAAAAGTCCGGAATTCCTGACGTCTGCCATTTTCCTGAAAAAACCAGAGCGGATAGAAGCGCTGTTAATGGTGATGACATGTTGTCTCATGGTTTATGAGGCGCTGGAGCATAAAATTCGCCACGAATTGAAACAAAGTGTGCCGTTTTTCCCCGATATGAAGAACAAACCGACACAATCCCCCACCGCGCGTTGGGTGTTTCTGGCCTTTGAAGGGATCAGCACCTTTGAATTTCAAGAACATAAAAT
>NZ_JAXBVE010000167.1:0-518 GCF_035181445.1 Photorhabdus africana | reverse complement strand
CGCGAACCCAAAACCCCGACGGGCACTTTGCCGATTTTAGCTCGCTTTTTCCCCGATGTCAGTGCCGGGTTTCGGCCCGCTTTTTCTGCCGGAACCGGGTTTTCTCGATAACCCGGGGCGGCGGGGCAGCTTGCCTGCGCCGCTGTCGCGGGTTGGCCGGGTGCGGGCTGGCGAAGCCCGCTTATCGACGGGATTCAGCGGGGAGCCCCCGCCCGCGGGGGCGGACGGGGCGGAGATGGCGAGTACGGGAACGAGCAAGGAGCCTGCGACTGCGAGCCGGACGCAGCCAGTGCAGCGGGGTTGGGCGGGGGCAATAAACTGCGGCCAGCTCGCTGGCCTGCTTTCAGGGCCGTTGACCTTGGCAGCCTGACCGGCAACGGTTTTAGGCGGATGTTAACACCGGAGCCGCCAGGGACGGCGGCGACTGCGGCGGTGGGATTTTGCACTGCGGCTGACAGCGGAAGGCGTCCGCCTTGCGCGCCACGGGGGCTAAGAAGCTCCACCCGGCGGCCAGCCGC
>NZ_JAXBVE010000166.1:0-519 GCF_035181445.1 Photorhabdus africana | reverse complement strand
ATCGTATTTTGCTTCGCATTATGAGAGTGATGAGCTTGTTGAATTTACGCAGAAAAATAGCGGTCATGGACGGACAGAATTTCGGCATGTCATGCAAATTCGTGCCGTATTACCGGAGGTCCTTCGGCGGCAATGGCCTTCAATACAAAGTGTTATTGAAGTCGTCAGTGAACGAAGCGTAAAAGGTCAGCCTCCCCATCGTAATTCACGCTGGTATGTCAGCTCGCTACCGTTGGAGGCGGAAATCGTGGCTAAGGCAATAAGAAAGCACTGGTCGGTGGAAAACGAGCTGCATTGGGTATTAGATGTCACTTTTCGAGAAGATGCTATCTCACTCAAAGATCCTGATGGGGCTGCACAAATGGCGCTTTTTAACCGAATTGCATTAAGTGTGATTAAACAGAATACCAGCATAAAAGACAGTCAGGCAGCTAAACGTCGAAGAGCCATTTGGTCAGGGGAATTCCGTAGTCAACTTATTTTTGATTAAATTAAATACAAAGTGGAATCCCGCCCTGT
>NZ_JAXBVE010000165.1:0-520 GCF_035181445.1 Photorhabdus africana | reverse complement strand
GCCAATTAAACGCGCAATCGGCTTATGTTGAAAAAAGCCGGAAAACATGTGCAATGTCCGGCTGTGAAACCCCAGCCCGTTAAGGATCATCGCCAGAAAAGCGTCGCCGTGAGAGACGGTATGCGATGAATATTTTGGGATAATGGCATCAATCATGCGGGGTAAACCGGCTTCATGACAAAAAGCGGCGATAAGGCCAAGATGATCGAGACGTTTAATGGCAGGTATGGGTGTGGACATATTCGCTTTCCGGCAAATAAAAGTAATAGATCAAAATTGGCGATTACCGTCAACCCCACCGATGTCACCAATACAAAAAACCTGTGTAAGATCACATTATTTTTAAATCAGAAATACGGTGCGGAATGACGGTTTTATTTCAAATCTTTGATTGTTTTTTTAAATTTTAACCTGATTATCACTTAAATTCAGCTCCCATAGGCGTATACTTAAAATAAGTCTGTGTGGAGGTAAATGAAAATGGCTAAAAATCAGATTCAATTCCAAAAAGGCATTTCTA
>NZ_JAXBVE010000164.1:0-520 GCF_035181445.1 Photorhabdus africana | reverse complement strand
TCAACATCATAAGCACTGACCACATGCAGGGCTTCAAATAATGTCCCCTTACAGGTTCCTCTCAGGGTTTTTCCATCAATGGCGATAAGACTTTTTCCTGCCCTGACCCGACGCTGGTTGATCCAGGCATAAAAGGCTTCAACCAGTGCATCTTGCTCTATCATTTTGATAATATTAGCAATACAGTGACGACGAGGAATACCGTGAGTAAAATGCGTGTATTGTTTAAGCCACTCGCTCTGTAACTCACCAAATTCCTGAATCGATTTCCAGCCAGAAGCGCCGCATAATACAGCGGAGAAGGCTAAAAAAATCACATCCATTAACTCATGTTTTTTATTGATGTCAGAACGGGGGTCTTCTATCTTACTGATAAAATTAAAAATACTCATTATTAGGATCGCTTTTTTATGGAAGAGAGAGAGCTTAACGTTTTAATGAGAGAAATGCCTATAAAAAGTCATATTCTGACTTTTATTTAACCAAAATAACCTTATTAAAAATGTGAGATCTCACCCTG
>NZ_JAXBVE010000163.1:0-526 GCF_035181445.1 Photorhabdus africana | reverse complement strand
ATTGCCGGTGTTGCCGTTGTTATCCTGGTCACCCTTGCCGTCGCTGCTGCGCTGATTGCACTGGTGGAAATTTTAGCCGCTGCTGCTGCGGTAAGCGCCGCTGCGTTGGCTACCGTTCTGGCAATATTGGCGAGTGTGACATTCGCCACCGCTTCATAACTAAATGGAGAATATGATGGAAACTTTAGATCACTTTGCCCAGTTGAGATCACAACTGGCCGCGTTTACCTTCCTCAATGGCGATGGGCTGACTATTTCTCGTCTGGGTCTCTCGATTACTCTGTTTTTTAAACAGGGTTACACCCAGGAGAAAAAGCAACGCATTCTGGCCTGCTATCGCCGCTTTCGCGAAGAATTTGGTACCTACCTGCGTTTTCATCGTCATTCGCTGGAGGGATTAAAAAAATATTCCCCAGAAAATATTGCCAAAGTGGAAGAAGGCATTCTGAATCAGAAAAAAAACCAGCTTTCTAGTTGGGTAGTCAGTGACGCCAAAAATCTCTATGAAGCCCCTCGCTATCTGATG
>NZ_JAXBVE010000162.1:0-527 GCF_035181445.1 Photorhabdus africana | reverse complement strand
GGGGATAATAATGTGATGGTGCACATCGGCAATGGCGACAGTAAACACAGCGTCAATATTGCCGGTTATCAGGCGCTTGAAGGGGCGCAGATGTTTATTGGCAATCGTAACATCAGTTTCAATCAGGGGCGCAGTAATGACCTGATTGTGATGATGGATAAATCCCTGCCAACGCCGCCGCTGGTTAATCCGTTTGATGGTACAGCCCGTATTTCCGGGGTCTTGCAGGGCATTGCTCATTTTGGTGAAAAGCAGGACTGGCTGGCGGCGCAAGATCAGCAATGGACCCTCGCCGGTGCGAAAAAATTTGTGCTGGATCTGTCCGGTTTGGACCAGACCAGCAGTGTGGACTATAAAACGCTGGTTGATCTGGATTCACAGCATGCACGTAGTAGCCGTGGTTTGAAGCAAGATATTGAAGTGACGTTGAATAAGAAATTCAACCAGTGGCTAACCCGCAATGTGAGTGGTATGGGCACAATGAGCCGCGCGAATAAATTCCGTCAGGTCAATGAGAAACTGGCATT
>NZ_JAXBVE010000161.1:0-530 GCF_035181445.1 Photorhabdus africana | reverse complement strand
CCAACGCCCTCTTCAGTGGCAACCAGTCGGATTTTATTGGCATACATGCCGCCTAACGCTTTGGTGTCAACCGCTAATTGAGGTTTAGTACCTTCGCCAGCGACAGGTTTAACTGTGCCGTCTTTTAAGCTGATTCGGTTAGCGCCTTGTGTCAGAGACAGGTTATTCGTCTGAATTTTTCCATTTAATTCCGTTGCCCGGCTGATAATATCGACATAATCCGTCGCCTTACCATCTAACCCTTTACCGCCAATGGTGATTTGGCCTGTTTTAACCTCCAGTGCTTCCAACGCGCCCTGTTTATCAAATTGCGGTTTACCCGTGGTCAGTGTTGCACTCGAAGTATTAATAAAGCCACAGCCATCACAAGTAATGCCGTTGGGGTTGGCAATCATTACATTGGCTTTATTGCCGAAAATCTCCAATTGGCCTTGCAGGTTAGATTGTCCGCTGCCGGTCACTTCATTAATAATCAGTTCCGCCGCTTTTCCATGCAGATTAGGATTAGCGTTAAGTTGCCCCGCCAGTTG
>NZ_JAXBVE010000160.1:0-533 GCF_035181445.1 Photorhabdus africana | reverse complement strand
TTCTCTGTCTTATTAGTTAGTCATTACCATTTATAGTATTTCTGCCAAGTTACAAAAAACATTGTCTCAGATTTCCTCAGGCAAATCTTTACCGAATGCATTAATAGAAGAGCCTAAAGAATAAAATATCAGAAAAGGGAAAACATTATATTTACAACAATTACTTTATGAAAATCATTCATTTCAATCATTTTTTAACTTGCATTCGCATAATGATAACCCCTTTATCAAAATATCGATTACTTATATTTTCGTTAATCTTGTATGTTCAGATCACAAAAATTTGTCTGAGCTCCCTCCAGATGATCTATTATTTTGAAGTGTTATTTAGTGTGAATGAAGCGATCGTATATGGCATATCGGATGTAAAGAGAGGTCAGGTCCCTATTGCACTTGTGACGGTTAAGCAACAGATTGATAAGACCGTCATTCCGCACCGTATTTCTGATTTAAAAATAGTGTGATCTTACACAGGTTTTTTGTATTGATGACATCGGTGGGGTTGACGGTAATCGCCAATTTTGATCTATTAC
>NZ_JAXBVE010000159.1:0-538 GCF_035181445.1 Photorhabdus africana | reverse complement strand
GCTGAATGACACCATGCTGGAATATGATGAGGTGGTTCAGCGCCATATTGATCAGGGTATCACGCCGCTGATGGCTGTCAGTGCTTTAGCCCGAATATATCACTGGGAACGGCATGACCAGCCAGAAGGCAGGTTGTTCCCGGAAGAGTTGGGGCAGGCCAGCGAGGCATTGGCGTTATTTGCCAGCCAGCCATCGTGTCTGAACTATGCTCGGATCCCGGTGGCAGAACCTGCGGATACTGGCGAGCCGGACAGATCATCACACGCTGAGGAGTTGTTGTTACCGCCGGTGGCGTCTGACCGTGGCTATGCGGATGAAGATAATGATCCGCCTGACGATAACGTTGTGGCGCTGCCATTAGCGGCAACTTACCGGGAACCGAATCCACATAAACAGGCTTTTATCAGACTGTTTAACCAGATTGCGCCCCATGAAAATCGCTGGCAGGTGTTCTGTGATTTTGTGCATATGGCAGCCTGTTCATTGTATAACGCGCTGTTGCAAAATGAGGAATTTGAAGCGGACTATATGCAGCGG
>NZ_JAXBVE010000158.1:0-542 GCF_035181445.1 Photorhabdus africana | reverse complement strand
GGCCAGAATGCGCTGTTTTTTCTCCTGGGTGTAGCCTTGTTTAAAAAACAGGGTAATCGAGAGACCCAGACGAGAAACAGTCATCCCATCGCCATTGAGGAAAGTAAACGCAGTCAGTTGTGATTTCAACTGGGCAAAGTAATCTACAGTTTCCATCATTTTCTCCGTGAGTGATGAGTCGGTGGATAACCTGTTATTCCCACATACTTGCCGCTTCCCGTACCAGATGCCAGAGGGTTGTGCCCGTCTCTGCACCTTCAACATCAAAAGCCATCGCCCCCTGAGCAAAGAAGTACTGTTTGTCAGGCAGGCTATCGGTTCGCCAGATCCCGCTGACCAGTGCCGGATGGTCACCTCTCAAAGGAGTCACTTGCAGCGGTCCCCGGTCATAACGGGCATACCAGGCCAAGGTGGAAGTTGAATTAAAATGCCCTTCACCATAGAAGTGCAATGAATGGCCTTCACGAGGTATCACCCGTATCGGACGTATCAGTTGGTTAATGGCAAAATAACTCTCCGGGACACTGTCCGGTAGTGGCGTT
>NZ_JAXBVE010000157.1:0-545 GCF_035181445.1 Photorhabdus africana | reverse complement strand
GTAACCTCCCGGTGGCCTTTAACATTTACCGCCTTTGATCAAGCAAACCACTCTTGTTTAAGTCGCCCAATATACTGATCTAAAAGTTAAATTTGGTCATCCCGACTGGACTTGAACCTGTGTTCAAGCGGTTATTGCTTCGGTAGTATGGGAGAATAGCCAACAGATTAGTGTCGTTTACCGCGAGTCATACACATAATCACATTGGGACGCCTTTTTAAATGCGGTATCAATCAACGCTACGGGTTCGTGTTCTGATGATCTGAAACACATTATTGATTAATTATCTCGCCCGCAAAATATGCGGGCTGTTTTACATCTTCATAGAGCTATGAATACAATTCTGATATTAAAGAATGGGCAGTGAGTGTAATAAAAAACTGATAATTCAGCGTGTTATATTAGCTTGGTGATTTAAAAGTTGTCGTTACTTTTTCGGATATAGAAATAATTTATGTGATATCAGAATTGTTTGGTAAATCATTTCGGACGGTTCGTCTGATAGGCTGCTTATTTTCGTCGAAATACCGACTGGGCCATATTTC
>NZ_JAXBVE010000156.1:0-548 GCF_035181445.1 Photorhabdus africana | reverse complement strand
TAACCTGAGGTTTGCTTAAGAAGGGAACTAAGTGCCTGAGGCACGATCAAAGTTTTTGTCAAAGAAAACAAAATCGTGGAGATCCTCAGGCATGTTTAATTTAGAAGAACTTTACTGCTGCGTCGATGACTTTTGCCAAAAATTTATTCCTCTCTGGCATCAACAGTTAATTGAACATGGTTTGCTCAAACGTCGCCGCGAAGCTTCCCTTTCTCTCAGTGAAGTCATGACGATACTCATTTTATTCCACATGAGCCATTATCGTGATTTTAAAACGTTTTATATTCAGCATGTTAAACACTATCTTCAGGCCGATTTTCCCCGGTTGGTCAGCTACACCCGGATGTTAACCTTGAAGCAAAGGGCGCTCATTCCCCTTTGTGCTTTTCTTTCGTCACGCAAGGCTGAAACCCAGGGGATCGCTTTTATTGATTCAACTAAAATTGCCGTTTGCCACAATCTCCGTATTCCCCGTCATCGCGTATTTCAGGGCGTCGCACAGCGAGGGAAAACGAGTACTGGCTGGTTTTATGGCTTTAAACTTCATC
>NZ_JAXBVE010000155.1:0-550 GCF_035181445.1 Photorhabdus africana | reverse complement strand
GAAACCGCATGACATTCAACATTTCTCAACTGGAACAGGCGGTGAAACCTTTACGCTCCGCCTGCCGCTGGTGATCCCCATGGATATCAGGAAACAATTTGACTGGCAGGGCCTCCTGCTGACCCCCCTATCGGATGAACTCATCAGCCGGGCGCTGGATGAAAACGAACCCGCCTGGGAATATATCGACGGGGAGATGGTTAAGCTGGGATCACTGGCCCATGCCAGCCTGAATATTGAAGAGATCCGGCGTCAGGCGCTGCAACTGTTCAGCGAAAAAAGCAAAGATTTCAGACTGATGGTTCATTTGCTGCGGACACTGCAACACGGCGGTCATCCCGCTGAACTCATCCTGGCAATGGAGCTGTTAGCCGATTACATCCCGCATTACTGGCAGACCGCCTGGCCACACAAACCGCTGCTCAAGCGCCGCCTGGCACAACAGGTGATTAAACGGTTTGACGCTGCGCAACCCGGCTTCTGCGAACAGGCGGATGAAACTCAGCGCGAAGAGGCGCAGGGCGCACTGGCGCATCTGGCACAATGCTGG
>NZ_JAXBVE010000154.1:0-552 GCF_035181445.1 Photorhabdus africana | reverse complement strand
CTTCACATTCTTTCCTACCGAGGCTGATTCTAACGCTGATAGATACTGAGTTCTATTTTTGAGTTTAATCACCGTCCAGGGGTATCCTCCGATTACCAGTAAGAAATTCATTAAGAATCTGGCAGTGCGGCCATTACCATCGGGGAACGGATGAATATAACCCAGAAAAAGATGTCCCAAGATAGCCTTTACCACAAAGTACTTCTCGTTAGCGATCAACCCTTTCAGGGCTTCCATACAGTCCATCAACTGCTCGCTGGAGGGCGGTACATGCATTGAAGTGCGGATATAGATCGGTCCTTTGCGAAATCCCGCTAAATCCAGTCTGTTGATAATTCCGGCATCTACACAGGGATTGAACAACGCAGTGAACCAGTCAGTCAAGCCAACGTCAATCAGGTAGTGGATATCCAAGCCTTCCTTATCTTCATGTGCCTCACGCAGTAGCTCTTTCACTTTGTTAAAGGCATCGAAATAGCCTCTGGCAGCCATCGCATCCTTCTGTTCCTTGTCCCTTTGGATGGTATCCGGCGACCAGTCACCTTTAGACAG
>NZ_JAXBVE010000153.1:0-557 GCF_035181445.1 Photorhabdus africana | reverse complement strand
CTTTAACAATTAATCAGACAATCTGTGTGGGCACTCACAAGACCGTATCACAAAAAAATATGTTTTAAAGTCTTGAAGAGTGAACAACAGTTAATTCATTACGAAATAATTTATTAACGTTATTTTGGCAGGATAACGCGAAGGCAAGCGAGCAGCGCCGAGACAGTACATCAGTACGGCGAGGTGTAGCGCAGTGAAGCCGACAAAGTTAGCCAAACAAAAGAGCGTTAATTAGTGAATTCTTTGAGCATCAAACTTTAAATTGAAGAGTTTGATCATGGCTCAGATTGAACGCTGGCGGCAGGCCTAACACATGCAAGTCGGGCGGTAACAGGAAAGTGCTTGCGCTTTTGCTGACGAGCGGCGGACGGGTGAGTAATGTCTGGGGATCTGCCCGAGGGCGGGGGATAACCACTGGAAACGGTGGCTAATACCGCATAATGTCACGAGACCAAAGTGGGGGACCTGAAAGGGCCTCACGCCGTCGGATGAACCCAGATGGGATTAGCTGGTAGGTAGGGTAATGGCCTACCTAGGCGACGATCTCTAGCTGGTCT
>NZ_JAXBVE010000152.1:0-561 GCF_035181445.1 Photorhabdus africana | reverse complement strand
ATTTCAAGATGCATCGCGACGGCAAGGGAGTGAATCCCCGGGAGCATAGGTAACTATGTGACCGGGGTGAGCGAGAGCAGCCAACAAAGAGGCAGCTTGAAAGATGACGGGGTATAACACCTTCAAAATATCAATGGCTTTTAATCATTGGATTATGTAGCAAGTTCCTCCGGTATCAGAATTTGTAAATTTTGATACCTTACAACAAAGAAGTTCATGAACTCGCCTAATCGAATTCCCCATGCTCTTAAGGTATCATTTCATTCCCTATAAATAAGAACAAAAATGCCGATCTTGAATATCGGCATTTTGCTGTAAAAGAGAAGATGAATTTAATGCTTTAACATTTCAATTTTATCCCGGCTCAGTCCGGTACTGGTGACAATAATATCCAAACTCACGCCATGCCGTAATAAGGCACGAGCCGTTTCCACTTTACCTTCCTCTCGGCCTTCCTCTCGACCTAGCTCAATACCTTGCTTGATACCTCGCTCAAGCCCTTTTTGTTCAAGCTGTTCTGCAATAGTCATCAACATCGTTTCATGCTCCGGAGATTGTTGT
>NZ_JAXBVE010000151.1:0-562 GCF_035181445.1 Photorhabdus africana | reverse complement strand
TCTTGCTCGCCATCATCCGACCGAGCTTGAGCGTTACGATGAGGCTTGTGAAGCCTTACGGCGTGAGGAATTTCACCGGTTCAGTGAGTTGCAGACGCTGGGGCTGTTCCTATATCAACAGGTTCAGCTAAAGGAGAAAAAGTTCAGGCAGCGTCGTCGCTGGCTGTTGACCGGGATAGCATTAACGTCGCTGGTGACAGGCGTGTGTTTGATGCTTCACGCTTACGAGGTTGACTTGTCAGCAGTTTATCACTGGCTGACCGCGTTACCGGCCAAAATAGCGCATTATTTCATGCGCTAATTATTTATCCCCCGGGGAGAGACGACTCCCTGTGGACGGGTCTCTTCCTTAATTTTAGACAGGAAAAATGATGACCCTTTCTTACCTACCGGATGATATCTGCCGGTTAATAACCCGACGTCTTACAGACAGCCTGGAAAGTGGATGGGCGCCCTGGCAAGCGGCCAGTGAGTACGGTTTGCCGCAGCATGCGCTGACCGGACAACCGTTTAGCGGTATCAATGTGCTGTTGCTCTGGCAAACTATGTTGCAGCGGCAGTT
>NZ_JAXBVE010000150.1:0-568 GCF_035181445.1 Photorhabdus africana | reverse complement strand
TATGGAAGAGAGAGAGCTTAACGTTTTAATGAGAGAAATGCCTATAAAAAGTCATATTCTGACTTTTATTTAACCAAAATAACCTTATTAAAAATGTGAGATCTCACCCTGATTAATTAAACGCATTCAGAAACTATTTTATCTATATATTCCATCATCAACACTCCTCCCTTATTTTATTAATGGCTTTACTAACTGGTTAATTTAATTGTAAGGCATTACGTGACCATAATAAATATTTTCAATATCTTGCATCTTAGATGAATAAAAGTATACTGCCTCCGGGTGCTTGAGACTTTCTGTCTTGAGCATTATGTTCTAAGCAAAAATTATGTTTCAGGCAGAAAGAGAAAAGCCCCATCCGACTATAAATCGAAATGAGGCTACTCCTATGTATCAGCAACATAAGGCTAGCCTCTTACCTGACAAAAAGCAAGGAGAGAAGGCTATGAAGCCACAAAAAATCGCAATATTTAGTTTGATCATTATTTGTGTGACATTACTCATATTCACGTGGATAACAAGGGGTTCAATCTGTAAACTCCATATCAAACGAGGTAATACAGAG
>NZ_JAXBVE010000149.1:0-586 GCF_035181445.1 Photorhabdus africana | reverse complement strand
TGACCATCACCCCGGCCAGCAGTTCACAGCCTTCGGTAAACCCGGCCAGGCCGCTGAGCTGCAGGCGGGCCAGGGTGTAGTAAATCGCGCTCTGCAAATCGACGCCGTGGGTGCGAAACAGCGTCAGGGCCAGTGATTCAATGAGCGCCCAGTTCACCGCCGGCTGAGACGGGTGGTTGATTTTGTTAATTTCTTCGCGTATGGCTGTGAACGCTGGCAGATGCATCGGGTTGCCGCCGGCGCGGATAATCAGGTTTTCAGGGGGTTCACGCATGGCTGTTCATCCTTTAACCTGCCGCCGCCGGCGCGGAGGACAGGGGGGGTTGCTATTTTGCAGTGAATACAGTTTGCCATTCATACAGTTTGCCCTTAATACAGGGTGTCAGGCAGTCTGAACTGACTGAACAGGCCGCCGGCAAACGGGTTGTCGGATTCATCCACGTAGAGACGGTAGGTCATGTCGCCCCCGTCCACGGTGAACCGCACATCAAACGAATCCTGACGTACGTTAGTCAGTTTGCCGCTGTTAATCAGCCGCAGCTGGGCCCACGGGCCGGTGAAGCGGATGGCGCGCGGCGATTTGCCG
>NZ_JAXBVE010000148.1:0-587 GCF_035181445.1 Photorhabdus africana | reverse complement strand
TCGTTGCTCCGGCCGTAGCGGTCCCAGAGGAATTGCAGGCGAATGCGGCCGTAGGCGTCGCAGTAGATTTCTTCGCCGGCCGGGCCGACCACGTTGGCAATCTGCGGGCCCTCCATCACCGGTTTGGGTAACGGGGCCGGGCGCCAGTGCTGATGGTCGGCAATGAAGGTAAAGTCGTTGCGCAGGGTGGTGCCGCTCTCCCCGGCGGCCTGTTCCAGCGCCTGCGGCTGGCTGCCCTGATGGGTGACGCGGACCAGCTGCCAGGGCCGGTTGAGGTCAGGCCGGGGATGGTGGGTCAGGGTGAACAGCATGCCGGGCCGCAGGGTGGCGGCGTTACTGTCACCGTCGCCGGTCAGGGCATTGTTGCGCAGGGCTTCCAGCCGGTAGCGGGTGAAGTCGGTGCCGTGCTGCCCGTCTTTGAAGCGGCCGGGAAAATCGAAGTGTTCATAGCCGGTATGCTGGAGGTTCTGTTCCCGCATCTGATGACGGAACTCCGCCGCCCAGGCCGGGTTTTTGAAGGTGTAATCTTTGAGCTCGACCACCGCCGGCCGTACCTGCGCCTGGCGGGTCAGCCGGGTAATGCACAG
>NZ_JAXBVE010000147.1:0-599 GCF_035181445.1 Photorhabdus africana | reverse complement strand
ACTTTGTCTCGAAATTCATGTTTATCCGCGAAATAACGGTTATTTCGAACCTGTTCATTCATGACCTTCCATAATCGCTCTATCGGGTTTAAATTTGGGCTGTATGGAGGAAGGTAATGTAATTCAATATTGCTGACATAAGCCCACTCCTTCACAAGATGAGCTTTGTTGTAACCTGCCCCATCCACAATAAGATGAATTTTTTGATGATAGTCAGGATAAGACTTTCTTATTTCATTGAAAAAACAGCAAATGTTGTAGTCATTGATGGTCTGATATTCCTGGAACACCGTACGACCAATGGCATTCAGGTTGAGCGCACCCAATATATTCAGGCGAGTTCGGCTTCCTGTTGTTTTGACTGTTTTTTTCTCACCTTTTCGCATCCAGCCATAACTGAGTTTAGTGCCTTGCGTCGGGTGAACAGCGTCAAGAAAAAGGATGGGTTCGTCTTTCGCTGTGACTTTAAGATTCTCATAATATTCAATAAATTGTCGCTGTTTTTCTGCGTCGAATTTATGAGGGACGCCACCCGGTTTTTTATAAGAAAAACCCTGACGGTGTAGCCATTTATTCATGCCGGGAATGCTAAAGGTAAT
>NZ_JAXBVE010000146.1:0-626 GCF_035181445.1 Photorhabdus africana | reverse complement strand
TCACGTGGATAACAAGGGGTTCAATCTGTAAACTCCATATCAAACGAGGTAATACAGAGGTTGCGGCAATCATGGCTTACGAATCCAGCGACAGGTAAGGCAACCTTAGGCAGGAGGTTTTTACTCCCGCCCTTTTAGATGTTGTTATGGCTTGGTTCTCAGGCACCCTTCATATTTAAGTGGAATTTAACGCAAATTAAAACTGCTGAAACTTTAGCATTAATTGATATATCGGTGTTTACAAATTTAAATAAAATGTTGCAATTAGTTTTTTATCTATTTCAGTATTAATTTAATTAATATGATTCAACATTTAAATTCATCGGACATATAATAATCTCAAACAACCCATAATATTATAAAAATATCGATAAGCTTCATAAATATATATAATTCTTAAAGGTTATCACAACTAAATCCAATTACTGTAAAAAATAACTCTTTCACTTAAATAGTAGGTTATTTATCCATACAATAACCTACTTTCACTTTTGTTTTATATTTTATCCAGGCAACATATACAGGATCTTAAGAATTAAGTCGTTCAAAACACGCATCCAATGTTTTGTTTTTAGACGACTTTCTTTGCGGTGTTTTGAATGCATTCTGGGATAAATAGGCTTTGG
>NZ_JAXBVE010000145.1:0-628 GCF_035181445.1 Photorhabdus africana | reverse complement strand
CATCTGATGACGGAACTCCGCCGCCCAGGCCGGGTTTTTGAAGGTGTAATCTTTGAGCTCGACCACCGCCGGCCGTACCTGCGCCTGGCGGGTCAGCCGGGTAATGCACAGTTGCCGGGCCTGTTCAGCGTCGTCGGGGTGATAGGGCAGCACCGGGCCGTTGACGACAGAGCCCGCATCGTCGGCAAACACCAGGGTGTTTTTATTGTCGGTGAAGTCAAAGCAGTAAAAAATCCCTTCTTCGGCGGTGAGGCGTTGCAGAAAGTCAAAATCGGTTTCGCGGTACTGGACGCAGAACTCCCGTTCCGGGTGGGGATTGCGCAGGCTGAACGCCACATCCCGGATGCCGTTCTCTTTCAGCAGGGTGGTGATAATGGTTTTGATATCCTGCTGCTGAAAAATCCGGGCATTCTGGCGCAGGGTGGTGCGCCACATATCGGGCCGGATGGTCATGTCATAGCGGGTCTGATGTTTGCCGGTATTGCCCTGGACAAAGCGGGCGACCATGCCGGTGACGGTGCGCTCGACGTGGCCGGCGCGCAGGATGGTCAGGGTGGCGCTCTGGTCGAGGACGGCGGCGAAATCAATCGCCGGGTCGGCGCTGGCTAAACTGACGGTCAGCGTGAAC
>NZ_JAXBVE010000144.1:0-648 GCF_035181445.1 Photorhabdus africana | reverse complement strand
CGCAACAACACCGGAGATTATCGGCGCGGCAAAGCTGGTGCCTTGCATGCTGGTGTAGTCATTGCCGAAAGTTGAGCCACGTTCGGTTTTCAGCATATAGCTGGTAGACACGACATTGCTGCCCGGTGCCGAAACCAACAGGCTGGCTCCCGGATTGGAGAAGGGTGAGGAGCCAATCTGCAACGTCGACAAATCGCCTTGTGCATTGATTGCACCGACTTCCACCGAAAAGCGGTTGTTATTGGTCAGCGACCCCTGGGCATTGCCGCCTTCTGCACGATGGTTGCCGCCCGCCGCCACGATGACGGTACCCAATCCGCCACGACCATTAGCCGCCGCATACTGCGCATTCAGGCTCAGCGACGCGGCAGTATTGATGGAGCCGCCCTGAAAGCTGCTGAGCGCGAAATCGTTGGCAAATCCCCAGCTATTGTTAGCAATGTCAAAACTGACCATATGCCCCAGTCCCGCAAGATCGGCACCGTCATTGGCCAGATAATAGCCGCCCAACGTCGCATCATGGGCAACCCCGACACCACCTGTATTATTTTTCGCCGCAACCATCACACCCGCCACCATTGTCGCGTGGTTGGAGACCACATTCGGCAAGGTGCCATTGGTTTGTTGAGTCTGCAACCAGGCTTTGTC
>NZ_JAXBVE010000143.1:0-666 GCF_035181445.1 Photorhabdus africana | reverse complement strand
GATGGGGCTGAATTGCTCCGCTGTCACGTTCAGGAGAGACTGTTTAGCTTCCTTGATCGTCAGGGGAACACGCGTAATAAATCGTTGTTTTTGCTGATGAAGCGAAGCGATCGCGGCTTCAGTATAAAGGGCGGCATCGGCCACAAAGTAGCGGCTGTTTTGTGCCGCTTTCAGGCATTGAATATGGGTTTTGATCGTCTGGGCAAAGGCTTTGGCATCATTCGTATTCCCGCTCATAGCCTGCATATAGACAGGGATACCTGCCTGATTTTCGCAAATCAGTTCAAGGACAACCTGGTTCAGTTCAGGCCGGTGATCCCGGCTATAACCCGGCACCAGTGCAATACGTTTTGTGTCATCCCCCACCAGACTGTCATAGTCACCATCGACATGAAAACTCGTGATATCCAAATGAACGGCATCGGGATTTAACCCTAATTTATCAACCACTTGCTCAGCAAGCACCTGATAAACTTCCGACACCCCCGCTTCATATAAGGCATCCAATGTACGGCCGAGCACATCATCATTAAGGTGTTCAGCTTCAATGTCAGCGCCAATTAAACGCGCAATCGGCTTATGTTGAAAAAAGCCGGAAAACATGTGCAATGTCCGGCTGTGAAACCCCAGCCCGTTAAGGATCATCGCCAGAAAAGCGTCGCCGTG
>NZ_JAXBVE010000142.1:0-668 GCF_035181445.1 Photorhabdus africana | reverse complement strand
GAAAATATTGCCAAAGTGGAAGAAGGCATTCTGAATCAGAAAAAAAACCAGCTTTCTAGTTGGGTAGTCAGTGACGCCAAAAATCTCTATGAAGCCCCTCGCTATCTGATGCGTTATCTGGATTCCCGAGAAATTGATGGTGACGATGGTAGCTCTTACCTAAGCCTGACACTGCCTTGGGATTATCTAAAAGGGCAAGAGGGCATGACCCAGTTTATGGCCTGGTTAGAGTTTCTGTGTGAACAACTCGAACCGGACAGTGGGGACTGCGGTTATTGTCTGGTCCTGCCCAGAGATTACCATGACTACTTTCCCTTAGAGTACCAGCTAGCGCAACGTTACCCTTCATTGCAGGTTAATTCTGCGGTTCATACAGCCAAATTACAGTATGGACACTCCATCCGTGGCATTAACTGGATCACCCTGCTGTCCAAACGATTTGTAAACCGACTGGGTGGAGAATTCTGGATACGTCAGGTGCTGCGCCCCTACCGGGATGTGGTGATTACTTCTTACCGTGATGGTCTGATTATCCGGGCCGGTCAATACCCGGATTTAACGCCACTACCGGACAGTGTCCCGGAGAGTTATTTTGCCATTAACCAACTGATACGTCCGATACGGGTGATACCTCGTGAAGGCCATTCATTGCACTTCTATGGTGAAGG
>NZ_JAXBVE010000141.1:0-686 GCF_035181445.1 Photorhabdus africana | reverse complement strand
GCGATAACTTTAGCAACAACACCAGCACCTACTGTACGGCCACCTTCACGGATAGCGAAGCGCAGACCCTGGTCCATCGCGATTGGTGCAATCAGGGTAACTTTCATCTGAATGTTATCACCTGGCATCACCATTTCCACGCCTTCTGGCAGTTCAATGGTTCCGGTCACGTCAGTTGTACGGAAGTAGAACTGTGGACGGTAGCCTTTGAAGAATGGCGTATGACGGCCACCTTCGTCTTTGCTCAGAATATAAACTTCTGATTCGAAAGTGGTGTGTGGCTTGATTGAACCCGGTTTCGCCAGTACCTGACCACGTTCGATTTCGTCACGCTTGGTACCACGCAGCAGAACACCGACGTTCTCACCTGCACGACCTTCGTCCAGCAGTTTGCGGAACATTTCTACGCCAGTACAAGTGGTTTTAGTCGTGTCTTTGATACCCACGATTTCAACTTCTTCACCCACTTTAACGATACCGCGCTCTACACGACCGGTCACCACGGTACCACGGCCTGAAATAGAGAATACGTCTTCGATTGGCAGCAGGAATGGCTGGTCAATTGCACGCTCTGGTTCTGGGATGTAGCTGTCCAGGGCATCGGCCAGTTCAATGATCTTCGCTTCCCACTCTGCATCACCTTCCAGCGCTTTCAGAGCAGAACCACGGATAACTGGCGTGTCATC
>NZ_JAXBVE010000140.1:0-697 GCF_035181445.1 Photorhabdus africana | reverse complement strand
TTATCAATACCTTGGTCTGTTTTTCGACTATTTTTACGATAAGGGATCACTGGAGTCGCATCCCGTTGTTTAATAAACATCCTGAAACGCTGACTGTCATATCCTTTATCAGCAATAACTGCTTCGGAAGTGGGAGACTTGGAAATAAGGCTTTCTGCGTGAACACTGTCATGAACCTGCCCCCCCGAAAGTTCAAAATGAACGGGCAAGCCTCCGCTGTCTACCGCTAAATGGATCTTGGTTGAACGTCCACCACGACTTTTGCCTATCGCCTCGTCGTTATCTGAAGCAGCTCCAGCACTATGTTGATGAGCCCGAACGATAGTCCCATCAATGAACAACCACTCTGTATCTGCAATCTCAGATAACCCTTTGAAAATAATCTGTAAAATACCTCTCTTTGACCAAGCGTTGAAACGCGAAAAGACCGTATTCCATTTGCCGAATTCTGTGGGTAAATCGCGCCAGGGGATGCTTGTTCTCATCCGATAAATAATGCCTTCCAAGGTCAAACGGTGTTCAGGTTTATCATAAATCCAACCGGTGTGTTGCATGAATGCGGATAGCTTATTCCAGTAGAGATCTGTTAACATTGTTCTCGGCATGATGGTGAGGTCTGGTTGTTTTTTGGCGAAAGTAATTATATCAAATCATCATGCTGTCTAATAATCCCCCGAAAAACATCAACAACCCCTAG
>NZ_JAXBVE010000139.1:0-714 GCF_035181445.1 Photorhabdus africana | reverse complement strand
CGATAAACTTGAACGGAATTATACCAGTATGGTGGCACTCGCATTCATCATTGTCTGGTTGCCGATGTGGGTTGATTGAATAATGACTTTAAAACATCAACAGCCCCTAGTAATCATGCCCCCTAAAGATTGCCAGCCTGACAGACCGGAGTTGGGCGCAATTTGCCAGTTATGCCATAGCGCATTATCGGTGCCACGTGCAAATATTTCTAATCGACCGTCTGAATTGATGTGAACGGCAGGTTTGCTAGTCACTTGTAAGCCAGGTGAGGACCAGCCGGTCCAGGAAGAGCCTGTATGTGATGTTTGCTCATTGTACAACATTACATTGTCAGTACCCACACCGAAAACCTTAAGTCGACCGTTGGCGGTGTTAGTCACTGAAATAATACCAGACGCTGCGATGGCAGCGTTTTCGATTGCTACCTGATCTATAACAGATAGCCTGGTATTACTTAGATTTAATGTATGAATAGATTGTTCTTGCATATATATATACCCAAGAAACTTCAAGATGCAGTTTTTAGCACCTGAAAATGGTCGTTAATTCTAGACGTCAGCGAGTCCGCTATATCCGGTAGCGTTGTGGTGAAAAATTTGAATACTTTGTCTCGAAATTCATGTTTATCCGCGAAATAACGGTTATTTCGAACCTGTTCATTCATGACCTTCCATAATCGCTCTATCGGGTTTAAATTTGGGCTGTATGGAGGA
>NZ_JAXBVE010000138.1:0-726 GCF_035181445.1 Photorhabdus africana | reverse complement strand
TAAACCGCTTTCGCTGTCTTCATACTGCCCACAAAACCGGAGATTACAGGTCAGGTTCCGCGGGTCATTGATTGTCAGCACCGGCCAGCATTCCGGCTCGCCCCAGGTGAGCAGTCGTCCTGCCCATATCAGTTCCCCTTTCTCGGTCAGAATTTCCCGCACGGTTCCCTGGTGATCGCTCACCACATAATATAGCTGGCCTTTTTCATGCCGTGCCAGTGGGGTCAGGGCACCCGGCTCATACAGCCAGTGAATGCTCTGTGCATACCCGACAGTGCCGTCCGCATACACCGGCGTCTCTTCAATCAGCTGCTCCCCGCTCCACAGGTAATCATAGCCGATTATCGCGGTCGGTTTTACCGGCGGTCCGGCGGCGTCTGTCTCCTGCCGCTTGCTAATCCGTCGCCCGAAAGCATCATAACAATAGCGCCAACGCACCCCTTCCGGGCTGATAAACCCGGTCAGCCGGTCTTGCGCGTCCCAGCGGTAGCGCCAGGTCCGCGGCCGGTAGCCCCGCCGCTGTTCGGTTTTCTCTGTCCGCCGCCCGTTTTCATCGTAGTGATACGTGCAGGCCCCGTGCTGAATCACTCTGCCCGCCTGCTGGGTGTGGTAGCTCTGGCGCAGGTCTTCACTGAGCCGCTCCGGCACCCGTTTTTGGTAATGCAGATGCTGACCGGCATCGTACACAAACTGTTCGTCACAGGCCCGCGGGCCGCCAAACTGCGC
>NZ_JAXBVE010000137.1:0-729 GCF_035181445.1 Photorhabdus africana | reverse complement strand
AATATCTATTTCTGATAAAAATAACAAAAAAGGCTCATTGATTATTACGACAAAAGATATTTTTGATATTGAAAATCAAGATCATATCAATAAAGCCAATGATATTGAAATATGTTTACGGGATTTACAAATACTACCATTGATGACAGAGTTATAAATATGACAAACAGAGCCGTAATCCGATTAAACGATCTAACCGATCATGGTGGTAAAGTCATTACCGCCATTGATAATTACGTGTATCAAGGCGTACCTGTTGCCGCTAAAGGTGATTTAGTAAACTGCCCTAAGTGCAAAGGGGTTTTCCCTATTGTAGAAGGTAGCAATGACTTAAAGCATCAGGGAAAACCTATTGCATTGGAAGGTATGCAAACAGCCTGTGGCGCAAAACTGATTGCCAGTCAGAAAGATTTTCTCGCTTAATGAGACGACAATCATTTTGGCCTATTTAAGGCAACACTGACGCGCTGCGCTTGTCTTCTCCATTGTACCGGGCTAATACATTAATCCGGTAAAATAGAGAGCCGAGAAAAATACCGTGATTATTTGCAGGTTATGGATAATTTATTGAAAAGGAAAAATTAATGCCATTACCACTTCTTGCGCCAGCGGCTCCCGCTCTTTTAGCTGCGGCTGAATGGACACTGGCTGCTTGTGCAGCGGGATTAGTCGCCGTTGGTGTGATGGAAAGCACCAAAGATAGAGAAGGTGAACAAGACAAGGCAAAAG
>NZ_JAXBVE010000136.1:0-744 GCF_035181445.1 Photorhabdus africana | reverse complement strand
CCGGCACCGCCGTTTTATTCAGCAACGCCTTCGCGGATTTCACCAGTGACGCCGATAACGCCGGGTTCGGTTGCCCAGTCTGTCCCTGATACGCCACGGTGTTCATTAGCGCAATCAGCGGGGACTGACGCCCGTCCGTCATCAGGGTTAACTGGTCAGTCACCTCAGCCAGATTACGCGCTTTGTTCCAGCGCAGGCTGTTGAGAAAATCCTGCCAGGCCCCGGCAAAATCGGTAAAGTAACGCGCGGTCAGACGGGCTTTCAGTTCCTCGGGTGACACCGCCGCCGGGACGGCCTGACGGTTATCACTCAATACCCAGTCAATCGCTTCCTGACGTGAGGCCACCGCATTATCCATCGCTTTCTGTATCGGCCCTTCCCACGCCTGACGGGTAAACATCCCCGGCACCACGCGTGTCGTGGTAAACAGCCGTTCCGCTTCGGTGTCGCCGGTCATCTGCCTTAAGGTCAGGTCGGCATAATCCTTCTCCACCGATTGCAGCATCTGCTGGTAGAGCGTGGCTTCCGCATTGTGCCGCCCCATCTGCTCCAGCAATATCCGCCGCACCTGACTGACCAACGCCGTGTCCGGCGTAATCCGCCATGCCGGATGGGCAGGCAGATTCTCCGCATAAAAATCCCACAAATCCGACGCGGCACTCAGCCAGACACCGGGGGCAATACCGGCCCGGTTTGGTTCATTGTCACTGAGGACGCGGGTTAAAAACGCGGCCTCCGCTTTTT
>NZ_JAXBVE010000135.1:0-758 GCF_035181445.1 Photorhabdus africana | reverse complement strand
TGTTATTGGCGGGTTGGCGCTTGACGGCAGGTTCATGCCGAAAAGATGGTGTTCGCCTTCACTACGAGATTATGCCTGGTGGTACAGCAGCGCATTTTGTTCAGCGTGTACGGACTGTATTTAAGCAGTCACCGGTTTTTGACCTGGTTCAGGGCGCAAAAGAAGGTCGGGTATTCCTGCCGTGGAACCCTTTGCCGGTTCACGATGAAGCGGTGCCTGCTGTTTCAGTACAGTTGATGAAGATGGTGTCGAATTTCCAGCAATGGCAGATCCCTTTGCCATTAAATGAACTGACTCCCGCATCGGCATTACCGGGAGACGGGCAATCTATACCTGCCCAGGATTGGCGAGAATACCTTTTCAGCTTCAGTAGTCGGGTGATGCCAGCATGGCTATTTGCTGAACTGGATGATACAGGGCTGCGACTGAACAGCCTCACGTTTACCCTGACTTCACAGGGACAGTTAACCTATCAGACAGAGGGATACATTTATGCCCGGAAATAATACTGCCTTGTGTATCAGCGTGTTAAGTGGGCTAATTTTTATCAGTTCACCCGTATGGTCAACAGAGGAGGGAATTCTTTCGGTAACGAGTATTGCAGAAGCATCTGTGGGTGTGACTGTGGGACAGTTAGAGCATTTACACGCGAAAAATCTACTGCTGGAAGCGGAATTGCAGCGGGCTAAGTTACAACGCCAACTGACAGAAAGTCAGCCTTTGGGGTTGACGGGCAATAATAATATCGATCTGCCGGT
>NZ_JAXBVE010000134.1:0-760 GCF_035181445.1 Photorhabdus africana | reverse complement strand
CGCGAAAAATCTACTGCTGGAAGCGGAATTGCAGCGGGCTAAGTTACAACGCCAACTGACAGAAAGTCAGCCTTTGGGGTTGACGGGCAATAATAATATCGATCTGCCGGTGACCGTATCGCCTGTGATGACAGCGGGACAACCTGTGACCCGTCCGGTGGTTCAGGAGATTTATGGTCGGGGGCATGCATTGCGGGCAAGCGTAAGCCTGCCGGGCCGCGGTGTGATGGAGTTAGCTGTCGGTGACGCAGTGCCTGGCACTCAGTTCAAAGTTAAGGTGATCACGCTTTCTGCGGTCACGCTAAGTGATGATTCGGTACTCACGTTCTGAGAGAAGAAAGGGAATGAAAGAAAACATCCAGGTTAATGATGCTGTGTTGCTGTTATGTGAAGAACAACAGGCTACGGTATTAATTGACAACAATCGTCGGGGCGATCCCCAGGTCCAGACCCGGGTCATGCAATTACTTGAAGCCACGCCAGAAGCAGAAATTCGCTTTGTCAATTTGTCAGAATTGCAGGCGAACCGTCAGAAACAGAATCAGCGGACGAATGAACAGGGCGTGTGTTTGTCGGACCTAACTGATGTGAGTGAACGTCAGAAGCAGGTACTGACCTGTTTTGAACTGGCAAAAAAGTTGAATGTATCAGATATCCATCTGACCATCAGTCCAGGGCTGACCCGAATTGAAATGCGTATTCACGGTGAGCTGGAAGTCGTCAATGAACTGTCGGAAGGGGAGGGAATGGCACTGGCATC
>NZ_JAXBVE010000133.1:0-771 GCF_035181445.1 Photorhabdus africana | reverse complement strand
GGAGTCGCAATGCCTGGGCTATCATCACAGAACTCCACCCTTCAGAAGCCAGAAGGATCGCTTTTATTCTGTCTCGTACTTGACCATCACGAGTGGTGTCGTGAAGACGTTCAAGTTTGATTTTTTGTTCTGATGTAATAAATATTTTCATAGCGAGGATAATGATCTCCATTTCGGATAAAATCAAGCATCTTCAATGATTACGGGTATAGATTATATTGAAGGTGATTATTCAATATAACAGGGTTAGAATCATGAAAAATTTGTTTGTTATTATGTTACTTCTCTCCGTAATAACCGGGTGCTCCGGTAAAAATAACCCAAACAGACAAACACAAGCAGAAGAGGGATTGAAATTTGCATTTTCATCCGGTGGCAATTTTATCTTAACTCACGCTTGTACCGATAAAATCGATTATTTAGGGCCAGACGAAGGGGGGAATGACCAGATAGAAATAGCGATAAAAAACGATAAACAATGCTTTGCTCACTTTGATGCTTTAATCAATAAAAACATCGGCACCCAAATGACAATATCATTTAAAGGTACTCATCTTGTCACGGCGACTATTCAAACTTCTTTAAATCCTTCATTCAGAATGGGGGTAAAAGATAAAGAGCAAGCCATGAGTATTATGAGCGCACTAAAAAATTAAATTGTTTTCCTGATTATCACTTAAATTCAGCTCCCATAGGCGTATACTTAAAATAAGTCTGTGTGGAGGTAAATGAAAATGGCTAAAAATCAGATTCAATTCCAAAAAGGCATTT
>NZ_JAXBVE010000132.1:0-818 GCF_035181445.1 Photorhabdus africana | reverse complement strand
GGCAACGTAAATCCCCGCAGTTTCAGCAACGCCAGCGGCCCGCGGCCCATTTCCGTGCGTAATATCCAGGTCACCGGTAAACCGTCCGGCATCATCCATGTCAGCCGGTAACGGCTTTCATCCAGCTTTTCCGCCTTCGCCTGTTCCAGCCAGCGAATGAGCCCCCAGGTGCCCGAATAATCACCAAACAGCCGCGCCCCCGCATTGACACTGGTCCAGGTCAGCATCACCCCCGGTTTATACGTCTCTCCCGGCCAGCGAAAACGCTGCCAGCTTTCCATCTGGTTGAAGTAACGCAGTTTCTGCCCGTCTATCGTCAGGTCGGTTTCCACCACATCCCGCGCCGCTCTGGCCCGCAGTTCAAACCGCAGCCCCTGACTGCCGTCCGCAAACAGCACATCCGATAACTGACTGAGCTGATTCACCGCGTTCAGGAAACGCGGGTTAACAGGCAGCCCCTGACTGTTCACCCTGTCCGGCACCCAGCGATTACCCTCTTTATGCAGCACCCCGCCTAACTGACGCGTCAAAAACTGCTCAATGCGCCCGGTGTCCGGGCGGATAAACTGCCCCAGCATCGGTAACGAAATGTCACTCTCCCCACCGGCAAACGGGTAACGACCGGCAAAGGCGGTATTCCAGTTATCCACTATGGCCGTCCGCCACTGCGCATTCAGGCTGGCCGCAGACGGTTTCAGTATCCCCTGCCACGCCTGATTTAACGGCTGCACGAACATCGTCTGACCCAAACCGCGCCATTGGTCACCCAAACTGGCCGCCATCAGATTGCCGTAACCTTGCGTCTCCGTCAGGTCGGT
>NZ_JAXBVE010000131.1:0-867 GCF_035181445.1 Photorhabdus africana | reverse complement strand
GGTGAGCGGCTGGCCGCCGGGTGGAGCTTCTTAGCCCCCGTGGCGCGCAAGGCGGACGCCTTCCGCTGTCAGCCGCAGTGCAAAATCCCACCGCCGCAGTCGCCGCCGTCCGTGGCGGCTCCGGTGATAACATCGGCCTTAAGCCGTTGCCGGTCAGGCCGTCAAGGTCAACCGCCCTGGAGGCAGGCCAGCGAGCTGGCCGCGGTTTATTGCCCCCGCCCAACCCTGCTGCACTGGCTGCGTCCGGCTCGCAGTCGCGGGCTCCTTGCTCGTTCCCGTACTCGCCATCTCCGCCCCGTCTGCCCCCGCGGGCGGGGGCTCCCCGCTGAAAAGCTTCACCTGCGGGCCTCGCCGGCCCGCACCCGGCCAACCCGCGTCAGCGGCGCAGGCAAGCTGCCCCGCCGCCACGGGTTATCGAGAAAACCCGGTTCTGGCAGAAAAAGCGGGCCGAAACCCGATTATGACATCGGGGAAAAAGTGAGCTAAAATCGGCAAAGTGCCCGTCGGGGTTTTGGGTTCGCGGCGGTGAGTGCAGTGGGACGAAGTGGCTCTTTAACAGGTTGTTATTAAAGAAAAAATCCCGGCCAAAAAGTATGGTCGTGTCGGGGCAGTCCCTAAGATCCGTTCGGGTTAGCCGGTAAAAATTGCCAAGATGTTGGTAATAAGTCTAAAAATGCTCAAGAAATGGCAGAGGAGTTAGCTAATCAACTTAATAAAAATACAGTGACATTCTCAACTCCAACGACTATGGGGCATACATATACAGGCTCTTAAGCAGTAACTGTATATTTTAGATAGAAAAAAGGCTTCATTTATGATCTGATAATCGTCGCCAAACTAATACCAAAACCACGGATGAAGCCTGTG
>NZ_JAXBVE010000130.1:0-875 GCF_035181445.1 Photorhabdus africana | reverse complement strand
GATTAAACGGTTTGACGCTGCGCAACCCGGCTTCTGCGAACAGGCGGATGAAACTCAGCGCGAAGAGGCGCAGGGCGCACTGGCGCATCTGGCACAATGCTGGCATACCGACGAACCGGCACTGGCTAAAGAGATCGACCAGCTACGCCCCCGCTACGCCCGTAAACCTGCGCCAAAACCGGCACCAGCTGAACCGGCCGAAACGACGGCACCCTCGGCAAACACGTCAGCACTGACACCCACCGCCATACCAGATGTCACCGTAGACAGTGCCGGTGAAAAAGCCTGGAAACAGACGCTCCTGACCGTGGCTGACCTGCTGTGCGAACGCCAGCCTGATTCCCCTGTCGGCTACCGTCTGCGTCGTTATGCGATCTGGCACGCACTGACCACGGCACCGATGGCGAATGGCACCGGCAAAACCCCGCTGGCACCGACGTCGGCAGACCGCACCGCCGATTATCTGGCGAAACTCCCGGCGGCGGATAACGCCCTGCTGCAACAGATAGAACAGAGTCTGACCCTGGCCCCTTACTGGCTGGACGGGCACGCTATCGCGGCACAGGCCGCCGGCAAACTGGGTTACCCCGCCGTGGCTGACGCTATCCGCGATGAACTCCGGGCCTTTCTTGACCGTCTGCCTGTCTTAAAGAGTCTGTCTTTCTCCGACCGGAGCCCGTTTATCTCCGACGCCACCCTGAACTGGCTGCGTCCCCCGGCGACCGCCACCGTCAACAACGGCACCACGCCGGAACAGGACGCCATCTGGCACTGTTTTCAGCAACACGGACTGGAAGCCGCCCTCCACGCCGCGGAGCAATACCAGCAACAGCTGACCGAACCGCGGGATCAGTTCTACGGTCAGTTACTGACAG
>NZ_JAXBVE010000129.1:0-949 GCF_035181445.1 Photorhabdus africana | reverse complement strand
TCCCTGTTGATGACACGATTGCCCGACTTCTCTCACGGATTAATCCGGAACAATTTAATCTTTGTTTTATCAACTGGATGCGTTCGGTTCATCAGGTCACTCAGGGGGAATTAGTGGCGATTGATGGTAAAGTTTTACGGGGTGCCTATGCCCCGGGAGAACGCAGTTCGGCGCTCCACCTTGTGAGTGCTTATGCGACAGCCAATAAAATGGTCATCGGCCAGGTTAAAACTCAGAAAAAATCCAATGAAATTACCGCAATCCCGGAACTCATTAAGTTATTGGAACTGAAAGGCGCGCTGATTTCCATTGATGCGATGGGATGCCAAACGCAGATTGCTCAGGAGATTATTGATGCCGGCGCGGATTATTTATTAAGTGTGAAAGACAACCAAAAACGTCTCCATCGTGCCATTCAAAAAGCCCTGGAAGCCCAGCGCGTTTTGCCCTTAACAACCGAAAAAGCGCGGATAGAACGGGGTCATGGTCGTCTGGAAATCAGAGAAAGCCATGTGCTGAATGCCGAGACATTCAAAACCGATTTTCCGGAATGGGCGGGATTAAAAACACTGGGCATCACAATCGGATACAGGCAAGAAAACGGCAAATTGCCCAGTCTGGAGTACCGTTACTACATCAGTTCAGCCAGACTGACGGAAGAACAATTTTCTCAGGCAGTACGCAGCCATTGGCAAATAGAGAATAACCTTCACTGGGTGCTTGATGTGACGTTTAAGGAAGATAATTGTCAAATTTACCGTGAAAATGCGGCGGAAAATATCGCGATATTACGACGTATTTCGTTAAACATGCTGAAAAAAGAAACGAGTCAATTAAGCATCAAAGCGAAACGTAGACGAATATGGATGAAAACCCAATTTTTGGAGCGAGTATTACAGGCGGGTTTTGCTAATGTGAGTGATATTTAATCATTCATGCGGTTGCCCTG
>NZ_JAXBVE010000128.1:0-1015 GCF_035181445.1 Photorhabdus africana | reverse complement strand
CGATGTCTTAGTCGGCGGCAGCGGGCACAACACTATCATTGGTGGCAGTGGCAAGTCGGTTATCTATGCCGGTCCTCAGGGCGACACAATCTATGCTTCCGAAGGCGGCAGCATCATTCACGCCGGTGGCGGCGATGATAAGATTTTTGGCGGCTTTGGTGACGACGTGATCGAAGTGGGTCACGGCAATGCTACGATTGATGGGGACGGGGGGGTTAACATCGTCAGCCTGCACGGTAACCACGGCGATTATCAAATTACCCGTACCGACAGTGGGTATGTGGTGGCCGATAAGGTCGCCGGGCGTGACGGCACGGTTACGCTGAAAAATATCCAAAAACTCAATTTTTCAGATATTTCGGCGGTTGATTTACAAACACCCAATGCGATGCCTGTCGAGGATGTCCTCACTCACGACAAGGACGGCAAGGTTTTTGATCGTACTCAGCCACATCTGATTGCCGCAGAAAGCCTGTTGGCTAACGATCAACATCTTAACAGTCAGGGTGCCCTGCGCATTGCCAATGTTGGGGATGCGATAGGCGGTACGGTCAGCCTCACAGCTCAGGGCGATGTCTTGTTTACGCCGGATGCAGATTACACCGGTGTCATTAGCTTTAAATATGGGGTAACTGACGCAGCCGGGAATCCGTCAGCATCGGTAGTCGATCTGAGCAGTGGGGAAACCGCGCCGATGCGCGCCGTTGCGACATTATTGACCCCGGAAGTCCCGCTCGATCCATTAGCTGCTCAACAATGGTATCTGAGCGATGCCAACATTCTGCCGGTCTGGAAGGACTACACCGGCAAGGGCGTACGCATTGGTCAGTTCGAGCCGGGCGGTAAGTTTGCCACCGCGCCTGAAATATTTGATGTCAATCACCCCGACCTTGCGGCGAATGTCGACAAAGCCTGGTTGCAGACTCAACAAACCAATGGCACCTTGCCGAATGTGGTCTCCAACCACGCGACAATGGTGGCGGGTGTGATGGTTGCGGCGAAAAATAATACAGGT
>NZ_JAXBVE010000127.1:0-1016 GCF_035181445.1 Photorhabdus africana | reverse complement strand
TAATTTCTCGACAATAGTGTCTCAATAGCTTGATGCTTGACATACTCTCCTCCGCGCAGGTAGGTATTTATAAGATTATATCCCTGTGCGGAATAATATCTGAGTGCCTGGAGCTGCTTAGAGTCTGTGTTGACTACCCATTTCTTTACTTTTTGCGTTTTATCTGCCATTGGCGGTGGTGGGGGCGGTGGCATGTTATTAACAGGCTTTCGTCCATCACTGTCTTTGATGTGCTGCTGGTCGCTTTGATTGTGCGTCATCAGTTCGGCTGTCGCGGAGGAGGCCAAGGTGGTGGTGCAGCCAGCCTGGGCTTTGGTGACCTGATCGGCGATAGATTGCGGTAAGGCCGACATGGCTTGTTTTAATATCGTTTGGAGACCGGTCGCCATCACCTTTGGCTGGAGAGTGCGCACCACGGCGCTTTGTTCTGCCAGAACCTGTTTAAGCTCGGCAAGGCAGGTACCACGGGCCATCACCTCTTTGGGGTGGTTGTTCTCCCAGTGCTGAATGGCATTCTGCACCCGCTGGGCTTGCATGCTGCTGGGAGCACTCTGCATTTGGCGCAGCTCGGCGCACAAATGTTTGAGCGACGAACTCTGAAAGTGCAGAGGGCCTCGTCGAACAGACTGTTCGAACAGACGATTGCCCTGTTCGAGTAGAGGAGAAGTTGCGGCATGTTGAGGAATTTGTATTTGGCTAAGCGGCATATGGCCGCTAATGGGTGAGATTGGCATTATCTTTTCCAAAATTAGGTTGAGTTAATTAGGGATATTTTAGTATTTTTCCTGCCCTGTTTATGTAAAGAATCGACTAGGCTTTTGTTTACTTTAGGTTTTAGGTTTTATTAGACCACTACAATGAAAACGCAGATGAGTACCAAATTCTTCACGAAAACGGCGATAGCAGGCCAGAATGCGCTGTTTTTTCTCCTGGGTGTAGCCTTGTTTAAAAAACAGGGTAATCGAGAGACCCAGACGAGAAACAGTCATCCCATCGCCATTGAGGAAAGTAAACGC
>NZ_JAXBVE010000126.1:0-1049 GCF_035181445.1 Photorhabdus africana | reverse complement strand
ATTCCAGAGGTATGCATGCTCATTCCGTTCTGCTCTTTGCGCCTGATAAGCAACAGGTCGTTGGGCTCATTGAACAGGCACGTTGGACCAGAGACCTTCAGGCTTACGGGCAAAATCAATATCATGCGAGCAGAGCTTATAAAGACAAAGAAAGCTATAAATGGGAACGGGCTTCACGCGCAATGGAAGCCCGCCTCGGTGCTGACATGCGGAAAGTTATCTCGGTCTGTGACCGGGAAGCCGATATTATCGAGTATCTGACCTATAAGGTCTCAAATCATCAGCGCTTTGTCGTTCGCTCTATGCAAAGCCGCCGCATAGAAGAAAGTACCGACAAGCTTTATCATTACAGTGGCGCCTTGGTGTATGCGGATATGAGAACGGTTCAAGTGAGGCAAAAAGGCGGGCGAAAAGCGCGTGACGCCCACTGCGAAGTTCGTTATGCGGCGGTGACCGTAAAAATCCCGGCGAATAAAATCGGTGACTCCGTCCCACTGTACTATGTCGGTTGTCAAGAAACGGGAAATCATGATGGCCTGAGCTGGCACATTCTGACCTCAGAGCCCGTGAAAACAAAAGAAGATGCCAGGCGTATTCTCGATTACTACGAAAAACGGTGGCTGATCGAAGAATTTCACAAAGCGTGGAAAAGCGGCGGAACTCAGGTTGAAGAGTTACGCATGCAGAGCAAAGAGAATTTAGAACGCATGGTGGTGATACTCGCGTTTATTGCAGTCCGTCTTCATCAACTGCGTTATCTGGGGCTTAATAAAGAGGAAGCAGAAAAGCAGAGCTGTGAAATGATCCTGAGTCCGCTCGCGTGGAAATTACTGTGGTCAAAGCAAAACAAATCGAAGCCCCCAAAGAAAGCACCAAGCCTCTATTGGGCCTATATTAACCTCGGCAAGCTTGCGGGTTGGTACGATTCAAAACGTAATGGTCGAGTAGGATGGGAAAGGTTATGGGAAGGATGGTTCATATTACAAACCATCCTTGAGGGGTACCTGCTTGCACAGTCTCTTGAGCTAGAGATGTGATCAAGAGACAGG
>NZ_JAXBVE010000125.1:0-1140 GCF_035181445.1 Photorhabdus africana | reverse complement strand
AACAGAACGTTATTACACCGTGGGTTATGTACCGAACGGGAATAAGGTCAACAACGCCACACCGGCAATACATCTTAAGGGCCAGTGGCTCAGACAGGCGGGATTTAATACTGGCGGCCAGATTACGGTGAAGGTGATGGATGGTTGTCTGGTGCTGATTCCAGAGAGTGAGGCCACGCAACAACAGCATCAGCAGTACCAGCGGCAACAGGCCCAACTGCGGGAGATTAAGCAGCAGATGCAGGCGCTGATAACCGGTTTTGCGGGTTAAGGAAGAGGATAAAATGAAAGTGGTGATTGAACATTTGCAGGACATTCAGTTAACTCACATTGAAGCACTGGCCTTGGCCCAACTGGTTAAACGGCTGAACTGGGCAGAGATACGCGCCTGTGCCGTGAATGACGAGGAGGCGTATCAGATTAAGGATGCGATCTCTAAGCTCCAATCCGCTCTGGCTTACCGTGGGTATTCACCAAGATAGATCATCAGAAAGCCGGAAGATCTCGAAAGATCTTTCCGGCTTTAATTAATTATATTTCTACATTTTATCAAGCCATTGTGCTGCATATTTCAGTATTGTCTCTAAATTTGCAATACCTCCATATCCTTTAAATTCTCTTTCACTTGCCTTTATATTTACCCAATCGGCATCAGTGTTATTTACAATAATATTTAATGGGTTTTTCCCATTTTCTCCTGATATATTAACCTTCCAACCAGGATTATCTAATGTACTGATATCAAAGCCATATTCATGTTCCCACATTCCATCGCATTTAGATTGATACCAGTTTTGAAGGTGTTCAATGATATTATCATTCATTTTAATATCCCTTGTTTTTTAGCTAGTTCTCTAGCTGTACGTATATCTTGCTTAGTAGCAGGTCTGGCTACTTCCTGCTTTTTCAAAGGAAAGCGTTTTCCATTAGGAGCTATATTTATTGGTGAAGTTTGAACATGTGGAGTTGGTATATCCGTTTGGGTTATTTTATCAAAATGCGCTCTACCTCTTAAATCTATATGCCCCATCATATACAGGATCTTAAGAATTAAGTCGTTCAAAACACGCATCCAATGTTTTGTTTTTAGACGACTTTCTTTGCGGTGTTTTGAATGCATTCTGGGATAAATAGGCTTTG
>NZ_JAXBVE010000124.1:0-1211 GCF_035181445.1 Photorhabdus africana | reverse complement strand
TATCTCTCAAGCTGAACAATCCGAGACAGTTTCGGGTTGTGAGGTTAAGCGACTAAGCGTACACGGTGGATGCCTAGGCAGTCAGAGGCGATGAAGGACGTGCTAATCTGCGAAAAGCGCCGGTGAGCTGATATGAAGCGAGATAACCGGCGATGTCCGAATGGGGAAACCCAGTGCAATGCGTTGCACTATCATTAACTGAATTCATAGGTTAATGAGGCGAACCGGGGGAACTGAAACATCTCAGTACCCCGAGGAAAAGAAATCAACCGAGATTCCCCCAGTAGCGGCGAGCGAACGGGGAGGAGCCCAGAACCTGCATCAGCCCCAGCATCAGAGGAACGGTCTGGAAAGGCCGGCGAGAGAGGGTGACAGCCCCGTACTCGAAGGTGGTGTGGTTGTGAGTTCGAAGAGTAAGGCGGGACACGAGAAATCCTGTCTGAAGGTGGGGGGACCATCCTCCAAGGCTAAATACTCCTGACTGACCGATAGTGAACCAGTACCGTGAGGGAAAGGCGAAAAGAACCCCGGCGAGGGGAGTGAAAGAGAACCTGAAACCGTGTACGTACAAGCAGTGGGAGCCTTGATTAATCAGGGTGACTGCGTACCTTTTGTATAATGGGTCAGCGACTTATATTCTGTAGCAAGGTTAACCGATTAGGGGAGCCGCAGGGAAACCGAGTCTTAACTGGGCGAATGAGTTGCAGGGTATAGACCCGAAACCCGGTGAGCTAGCCATGGGCAGGTTGAAGGTTGGGTAACACTAACTGGAGGACCGAACCGACTAATGTTGAAAAATTAGCGGATGACCTGTGGCTGGGGGTGAAAGGCCAATCAAACCGGGAGATAGCTGGTTCTCCCCGAAAGCTATTTAGGTAGCGCCTCGTGAAGTCATCTTCGGGGGTAGAGCACTGTTTCGGCTAGGGGGCCATCCCGGCTTACCAACCCGATGCAAACTGCGAATACCGAAGAATGTTATCACGGGAGACACACGGCGGGTGCTAACGTCCGTCGTGAAGAGGGAAACAACCCAGACCGCCAGCTAAGGTCCCGAAGTCATGGTTAAGTGGGAAACGATGTGGGAAGGCCCAGACAGCCAGGATGTTGGCTTAGAAGCAGCCATCATTGAAAGAAAGCGTAATAGCTCACTGGTCGAGTCGGCCTGCGCGGAAGATGTAACGGGGCTAAACCATGCACCGAAGCTGCGGCAG
>NZ_JAXBVE010000123.1:0-1216 GCF_035181445.1 Photorhabdus africana | reverse complement strand
TGTCGTAATAATCAATGAGCCTTTTTTGTTATTTTTATCAGAAATAGATATTATTTCTTCTGCCATTGGAACTAAAGTCGGATCTATTTCTATTGGTAAATAGAGCATCCAGCCAGCACTTAAACGATCTGGGAAAACGTGTTTTCTTTTTATTCTATATGTATTGTTTTCTACCATAATGTAAGGTGCATTATGAGTAGAAATCAGAAAATTAATAAAGTTGATTAATCGTGATAGCTGAAATTCATTTTCTTCAATAGATATATGAAAATCTATTTGGGTTTGTCCTAACCGATCTCGACGATAATTCATATAACAAATTGAACATGAATGGTCATCATCTTCACCATCCCAAATCCCTTTAATAATTATAGGATTTTCTTCTGTATAATCTTCTTCAAACTCTTTTATTGCTTCTTTTGTTGCTCCTTGCTGATCAAAAGCAATATGTTGTAAAGATTCTTGACGAGTATCTCCTGGTAAATACCAAGTTTTATGGCGTCTAAAAAATATATCTACTTGTTGTGTGATTTTATATAAATCGGTAATAACTATTGTTGGAGTTAATGGTTCTTTCCAATCTGTATATAATTTCATGTTTAATGATAATGTAGTCATTTATTTTCACCTTTACTTAGATGTTAAATAGTGTGAAATACTTTAATGTTGGGATAAATAGAAAATTTCTCTAAATAATAGGCATAGCTTATAGGTTGCATAAAATGCCAGTGAGAATTTGGGATTCCATTTAATGTAGTGCATACTTCTTGCTGTTTTTCTACTTGAGTTGTCATGGATCTATCCCCGCTTTTACTTATTTTCCACCAATTTATAGGCATTCCATCTTTAAAAAACTGGTCATATTTAGCCTTAGCTTCAAGAAATAAGCATTGTGCAGGTTTCCAACCATCAAAATTTGTATTCATGCATAACCAAGTTTCAATTAGGTTTAATTCAGGATTGTATATCGTCCCGGCAATTTTTGTTTGGTAGGCAATGGTTATTTCTGAATACGATGTGGTTTTTTCCCAAACCATTGTAACGTTGCCAATTGCCGGACATTTCTCACATTCGGTACGGGACGAAGCAATTGTTTGTGTATCCTCTTTTGCCTTGTCTTGTTCACCTTCTCTATCTTTGGTGCTTTCCATCACACCAACGGCGACTAATCCCGCTGCACAAGCAGCCAGTGTCCATTCAGCCGCAGCTAAAAGAG
>NZ_JAXBVE010000121.1:0-1386 GCF_035181445.1 Photorhabdus africana | reverse complement strand
CATATACAGGCTCTTAAGCAGTAACTGTATATTTTAGATAGAAAAAAGGCTTCATTTATGATCTGATAATCGTCGCCAAACTAATACCAAAACCACGGATGAAGCCTGTGACGATTATCGCTATAAAACACCAATTAATGCAATTCTTCAGTGACGTTTCTTTGCAAAAAATGGCGCTTCGCTGCGGGTTTATTCAGCGCGTGAGAAATATCGAGCCTCATACGCTTATTCTCAGTCTTATCACAGCGCTCAGTTCGGGGAAAGTGACGTCTATAGCTCAGCTACACCAAAAATTTAATGGCCTGTGCCCCGATGAAAAACAACACGTTAGCTACCGTCCTTTTTATAATCAGCTACGGAAAGCGGCTTTTGTTGAATTTGTCAAAATATTGGTCAGGTTTGCCATGGCACAATGGGCTGAAAAGCACCTCGTCCTGCCCAAAAAACTCGCCAAATTTCAAAATGTTATTTTACAGGATGGCAGTTCATTTAAAGTCCATTCGGCACTGGCTGATGTTTTTCCTTGTCGATTTCAGGCAACCGCAGCGGCAGTGGAATGTCACATGACCTTGTCATTATTAACCCAGTCTCCCGTGAAAATGGCTGTTACTGCAGATACCGCCTCTGAGCGGACTCACCTGCCTATTCCGGCAACATTGCATGACCAATTATTATTAGCGGATGCCGGTTATGTCGATTTTGAGTATTTTGAACAACTCTCACGCTCAGGCGGTTCGTTTATTGTCCGGGGCGGTAAATCGCTTAATCCCCAAATAATCAGGGCACGCAATGGTCAGGGAAAAATCTTATCGAAGCTGTCCGATAAGCCCCTGAAATCCGTGACACGCAGAACGAATCGTTCTGAGGTGTTGGATCTGATTTGTCGGCGTAATGGCTATGAGTTTCGCCTGATCCGCCGTTGGTTTGCTGAAGAAAAACGTTTCTGTCTCTGGCTGACTAACTTATCAGTCGAGGAATTTACAGCCAATGACATCATGGATATTTATCGTTGCCGCTGGCAAATAGAACTGTTGTTTAAAGAACTCAAATCACACACGAACTGGCACCGGTTTACGACACGAAAAGAAACGTTGGTCACGGGGCTTATCTGGCTGAGCTTATTAGCGTTGTTGCTCAGACGCTCGCTGGCAAGGCGATTATTCCCAGCGGTTTCACTGCTTAAAGCGGCCCAAAATACGGAGATCTGGTTAAAACCCATAATAGAAAATCTCCTCCAAAGGGCATGGTCGGAAACGTGTTTTTGGCTGGAAAAAGCCAAAGCCTATTTATCCCAGAATGCATTCAAAACACCGCAAAGAAAGTCGTCTAAAAACAAAACATTGGATGCGTGTTTTGAACGACTTAATTCTTAAGATCCTGTATATG
>NZ_JAXBVE010000120.1:0-1393 GCF_035181445.1 Photorhabdus africana | reverse complement strand
AGAAATGCCTTTTTGGAATTGAATCTGATTTTTAGCCATTTTCATTTACCTCCACACAGACTTATTTTAAGTATACGCCTATGGGAGCTGAATTTAAGTGATAATCAGGAATATTTTTTAACGCAGCCTGAAACGGCTAGGGAGTTTTTATCCCTTTATCTGCCCGAAGAGGTCCAGTCGTTGTGTGACTTAGCCACATTGAAACTGGAACCCGGCAGTTTTGTGGATCGACATTTACGTCAACTGCACAGTGATGTGCTGTACTCGGTTGAAACAGCTCGGGGACAAGGTTATATCTATTGCCTGATTGAGCATCAGTCCACTCCTGACCCGTTGATGGCCTGGCGGTTGATGGGTTATGCCATGTCAGCTATGGCGGCCCACCTGAAAAAAGGCCATACTGAACTCCCTTTGGTGGTGCCTTTGCTGTTTTATCATGGTGAGGTTCGGCCTTATCCTTACTCAAACCGGTGGCTGGATTGTTTTACGTTCCCTGAACAGGCTGCCCGCTTATACTGCCAGGCGTTTCCGTTGGTGGACGTCAGTGTACTCAGCGATGAAGAAATCCTGACGCATAAAGGGGTTGCCCTGATGGAGCTGGTGCAAAAACATATTCGCTGCCGGGATATGCAGGAATGGGTTCCCCAATTGGTGGAACTCTTGAATGCAGGGTATAATACAGCCGAACAGCGCAATGTGGTGTTAAGCTATATCTTACTGAATGGACATACGCTGAATATCTCACACTTTGTCCATCAACTGATTGAACAATCTCCGGAGCATAAAACGATGTTGATGACTATTGCAGAAGAGCTTGAACAAAAAGGGCGCGAACAAGGCCGAGTTGAAGGTAGAGAAGAAGGTAAACTGGAAACGGCTTGTGCCTTGTTACGGCATGGCGTGAGTTTGGACATTATTGTCACCAGTACCGGCTTGAGCCGGGATAAAATTGAAGCGTTAAAGCATTAAATTATTCTCTTCTTTCACAGCAAAATGCCGATGTTCAAGATCGGCATTTTTGTTCTTATTCAGGATGATGGCTATACGAGGGACTTTTACGTTTGCCCGGCGAAGCTGAAACCGGTTATACTCAAGCAACTTTATAGAGGACGAAATGACACCCTAATAACATGGGGAGCGCGATTAGGTGAGTTGTTTGTGGAAACAAACACTCGTTCTGTTGTAGTAGTTATTATTCCTATTGCATATTCCTTACTACCTGTGAAATTAATCCATAGGGTATATACCTGTCATCTTGCAAGTTGCCTCTTTGTTGGCTGCGCTCGCTCACCCCGGTCACATAGTTTGCTATGCTCCCGGGGATTCTCTCCCTTGCCGTCGCGATGCATCTTGAAATCCATAAGGTATAGATTAATCAGACAATCTGTTTTCC
>NZ_JAXBVE010000119.1:0-1444 GCF_035181445.1 Photorhabdus africana | reverse complement strand
CTACCCCGAATTATCGGCAGGGCTGCATTTACCCAAATTTGCCCGCATTGAGGCACACCCTGAAAACACGGTCAGCGGCGATATCGCCGACCCATTCCGGCCACGCTATGCGGTTGATGTGCAATTATTGGCTGATGATGGTCAGGATGCCGCGGTTCCTGTTTACCGCGCGGTTCCGCTGCCTTTGCCGATGGCGGGCAGTGAATCCGGTATGTTCCAATATCCGCCAGTCGGAACGGTGGTTGAAATCGCCTTTGAGGCAGGCAGGTCGGATAAGCCCTTTATCCGGCAGACATTAAGCCAGGGCAATACCTTGCCCGATATCAAGCCCGGCGAACAATTGCAGCAGCAGCGGGCGGAAGTCTCGCAGAGAGTGACTCAGGAAGGGCATTGGATCCGTCAGACTGACCAAACTATTGATGAATCGTCCATGCACCGTGAAGTCAGGGCAGACACGGAAACACGTAACGTCGTCGCACGGGAAACCACGATACAGGCCACGGATAAAACCACGGTTTTGGGCACGTCTACGCTATTGGCGGGCGCCGTCCAGCAAATCGCAGACGGTGACTCTAGTATGGCGACCTCATCAAATTTCGTTGTCAGTGTAGGGAAAGAGGCCAGTATTGAAGTCGGGCAAAAGCTGATAGAAAAGATTGGTCTGCTTAAGCAGAGTATCGCCGGTGCCAGGCAAGAAATCGTCGCGCCCGTGGTTTGGGTGGGCAGCCAGCAAATCAATGTCATGACCTTGATGTTAGAGACGTTGGATGTGGTTAAAGCACTGGCGGAACAGACTGCCGCCCATACGCACCACAACACAGGTATGCCGGAGAACGCCAGCGCGATAAGGAACACGGGCTATAAATCGGATGGGCTGAAACAGAAGTATTCACCTGTGATTGGTTGAATATCATTCCATTTGTATGAGCTTTTTTACGCTATGACATAGGTTGATAACACCTTTTTTAAGGTGTAGACTGATTATGTTAGCAGGAGAATGTCGCGCTAGAACCGAGGCTACCAATCTCGTATAGCACAAAGACAAACTGCCCTATCCAAGGGTTAAAATAAAAAACCAACCTCACCAGTTGGTTTTTTATTTTTATCTACTCATCATTTTAATTGATTGAATCATTTGAAAATAAACCTATAATCAACGGCTGTTAGTTTGGGGTAGCGTTCTGGCCTGTGTATCTCTGACGCAAGTTTTCGTAAGTCCTGGCTGAGTACAGGTGGTGCTGATTCAGTGCCTCGGTCAGAGCGCGATATTCTCCTGCTAACACAGATGAGGGCCAGCCGGACAGGCAGCGTAAAGGCAATGGCTGGTTAAGTTGTGCTCCTAACGGGAGCAAACGGGTGAAAGCATTTATTGACACTGCTATCATCGTTCTCAAAGCGTTAATCGCGCTTTTAGAGCTGATCCGTGCATTTCTGAAATAGATAA
>NZ_JAXBVE010000118.1:0-1477 GCF_035181445.1 Photorhabdus africana | reverse complement strand
GAACCTGTTCTATCAGGCATTCGATAAAGGTGAGTTGGCCGACGGGGAAGGCCGGGTGATTGACTGTAAAAATGTGGTCTTCTTTTTAACGTCCAACCTCGGCTATCAAACTATCGTCGATAATGCCGATAAACCGGCAGAGATAAATGACCGGCTTTATCCTGAACTGGCCGCTTTCTTCAAACCCGCCTTACTGGCGCGAATGGAAGTGGTGCCTTACCTGCCGCTGGGACACGACACCCTGAAAACCATTATTCAAGTCAAACTGGCGCGCCTCGATAACTTATTGCGTCAACGCTTCAATGCCGACGTCACCCTGAGTGATGAGGTGGCTGAAGAGATACTGCAACGGGCCACCCGTGCTGAAAATGGCGCACGCATGCTGGAATCGATCATTGATGGCGCTTTGTTACCGCCATTATCTCTGCTGTTGTTGCAAAAAATGGCGGCCGGAAAGCCGATCAGCACTATCCAGCTCACCGTTAACGACCATCAATTCAACGCGGTGGTTGAGGAGATACCATGAAACAACGGCTAAAAAGCGCATTAGCGTTACTGGAAAATGACTCTATCGAGCAACTGGTTCATCACTTTCTTGAGGTGAATCACCAACGCCAGCGTTTTGATGCCTTGCTGGTCTCTCTGCTTAACGTGAATGAAAGCCGTCTGGAATGCTACCGGCTGCCGGCACCAAACCAGATAAGCGCGCTGCAACTGGATGTCAATATCGGTGATATCAACCATCCGCTGGTCCAAATCTTGTATAAAGGCACCCCCACGACCTGGGGATCACTCAATCAAGGGGTACGCATCGACCATCGAAACTTTCGCCTCTTCGTTGAAGAACTGCCTAATCGCTGCGGCCTGCATGCTATTCCGTTGTTTAACTGCAACGGGCAGGCGTGTGGCGTGATTGCGGTTTTCGCCAAAGATGTCCATCGTTTTGCTGACGATAGCAACATGTTTTACATCTACTGCCATCTCATGCAACACCGATTGAAAAAATTGCAGGAACTGGAACAACTGCGTGACCAATTACGCCAGATCCGCCAGGTTTTTCAGACACAGCGCCAGAAAGAAAAACAGCTTGATGAATTGCTGGCTTCGTTAAGCACCACCGCCGAAAACAACACCTCAGCCGGCGTCTCGCACGATTACAGCAAAATCGACAATTTACCTCAGGCACTTGAAGAGTTCGAATGTGCAGTCCTGATACAACGCCAGCATATTTACGGCAACAACACCAAACAGATTGCCGCCAGCCTGGGTATTGCACCCCGGACACTGACGTACAAACTGGCGAAATACAGGTGTAAATTATGAATTTTCTGCTACTGGTCAGTTCATTAATCGCCTCTCTGACAGGCACCCCTGATACTCAGCCCGCTCAGGAAACCCCAACAGCGCCTTCACTACCCGCTTTGCTACAATGCCGGGCAGAACCGTCACCGTTGGTCAGAGTCGATTGCTACGACCG
>NZ_JAXBVE010000117.1:0-1509 GCF_035181445.1 Photorhabdus africana | reverse complement strand
CTGGCCTCCCCAGAGACAGAATTGTTGACATTACCACTGCCTCCTGATGTCCCCATACTACTGGTTGAACCTGAGGCAACACTGGCATTACTGCTGGTACGGGTGTTGAGAACATTCAACTGAAATGTCCGGGTTTCGAACCGATAAAACACGACGGCCCTGTTATCCCTCTTCCATGCAATCCCTAACCGGCTGGCAATATTGTCTAAAAGCCCCGTTAGCTCCCCTTGCCAATTGAGACCCGTGAGGACTTCTGGCTCTCGACGCTCATCAGCGTTAATTGAGTGTATATCTCGATCATCCAGCCAATCCAATGGCATACGTCCCTTATCATCAGCTGTCGGTAATGCCCCATTCATCTGGCGCGTCAACCCACCCGCCGTGGTTGATACTCGTGATAAAACATCGGGCGCTACCGTGACCCGAATACCACAAAGTTGGGTAATGCGTTGTCCCAGTTCCGGTAATGTCAGCCCGACTTTACTGTTAATCGTTATCTGACAGGAAGGTAACTTTACCGATGCGACAGGCTGAACTACCGGTTTCAGATTCACCCAGGGTTTATCTACCCAGGTTACCCCCGGTTGTTTCAGGCTATGCTGTTGGTGCAAATGTTGTTGTGCTACCCGACTTTGCACACTGGCCTCACGCGCCATATTATCCACTGCCGGCAAGGTACAACCGGACATCAACGCCATGCCGATTACCGCTGCCAGTGGAGCAAGGCAAGTACAAAGCCTGAGTGAACACCATTTATTTTTCATCACATCCTGTCCGTTTTTTCAGTTGAAATACACCACATCACCATCGCTAATCCCGTCAGGAAGAGTGAATCCTATTGCTTGGCAAGATAAGCCATACAACCGTCCCTGCCGGACTTCACCAATCAACATGGACCCCTTAGTGCGTTCGCGCAAAGCGGTAACAAGATCGGGTATTTCCGGCATCCACACCCAAAGCCGACCTTGACTGATAACATGCCGGATACGGGCATCAGGCTGAAAAGGCAGAATGAGCTTACGGAGATCCACCGTGCCATTTTTAGATGCATAGCCGCCACGCCAGTGATTAATGGCACTGGCTAACAGCAACATTTGATCTGCCAGTATCTGAGCTGTTGTGTTGTCACGATCGACGTGCAGTTGTTCTGCCTGTCGCAGCTGTATGCCCCCGGCAATCAGCAAAAAAACCAACGCAAACGCACTAATGACGTACCCCATCACGGCTTACCGGGTTACCGGTTTATCACTGACTGAAATCAGGCACTGAAGGCGACTGACTTCGGCAAACAACGGCTTCTCGGCCTGTCGGTAAAGATCAAACACTTGTACCAACAAGGACTCAAAGTTGCCTTTGAACATCAACGGCGCATCAATGCGGTAATCCGTCGGTGACGACCACACCACTACCCAATGTCCCCCTACCGGGCAATCCGTTGTATTAGCCCACCGCTCCAACGTTCCACGCAAAGTGGTTCCTGTTTCCGCACGCCAGATGTTGCCTATCGGT
>NZ_JAXBVE010000116.1:0-1529 GCF_035181445.1 Photorhabdus africana | reverse complement strand
CGCCACTCACGGTTACGCGGTCAAACGTTCACTCCAGGCATCGGAGTGAATGATGTTGCCGTCCTGATAAGGCCAGGTGATTTTTTCGTAGCGGAACTCAACACGTTCCAGATGGTTGTGTTTCTCTTTGGCCGGATCTTTGATGTCATGCATCAACGGTGCCACTTTCACCACCTTCACGTTGTCCAGTTGGGTGATGAAATAGACTTTCTCCTGACCGGCATCATCAATTTGGTACCACTTGATTTCCGCCGATTTCAAAGTCTGACCGGAGGTGACGGCTTTATACAAATACGGGGTCGAGGCATCGACTTCTTTGGTGAACATCAGTGGGGCATGCACCCGGGTCCCGGTCAGCTTACCGGTGTTGTTGTCCGTCGGGATATGCAATGCATGTTCCAGCGCAACGATTTCAATGCTGCCTTCCCGGCCCTGAACATCGACAGACCCTTTGATGTCGGCACCACCGTCATCTTTCAACCATAAATACGCGGGGATCGCCATAATATTACTCTCCTGTTGTTGATAAAGAGTCCGGCACCTTTTGTAATCGCTGGCAAGCAACGGCATTCAGGGCCGAACGGAACTCAAACCGAATAAAGATCCGGGAGTCAGTCAGAATAAATCCGGAAAACAATAAATCAGATCAGGTATTTCCCAACCGGCGGTTAATCGGAGTGAAAATAATTAATCGGGCTATCCCTGCGCCATCAATGATGATTATGCCTTAACAGCATGGACTATTAAGGCATAATTTCACTCTCTTAACGGGTGCATATATAAATCAAGTCTTTTTTATCAAATAGCACAATAAGCTAAAGGCCAAATAAATATAATTTCTGTAAAAACAAAAAAATAAACACACTACTTTAATAAAATATAAATAAAATTACACTTATTTACATAAAAAGAATTTATTTATCATAACAAAATAGCCAGACTCGTCAGTCTTAATACAATAGCGCAGCCAGCCCATAATTAAATTATTTATTTTAATTTAAATCAATTAGTTACAATTAAAATAAAATAAACAACCTCACTTTACATCCTGCTGCCTAAATAGGTAAAAATAATGATTCTCATTCATAATATGCGAATGAGAATACCTTCAGTGATAGTCAAAAACAGACGGCAATATTCTTACCACCACCAATAAAGCCTAATCCTTCTCGCAAAAAAACACGGACTATTAAACAGGAATATTATGACGATATATGTCACCTCAGTGAGCGACAGAACCCCATTTAATATTTTCATGATTTTCCGGTGATAATGGTCAGCAAACCCGTCATTAATCCTCATTAATGAGGAAATATCTGCCCCTCAGTCTGCGATAAGATTATTCTGCCGCCCAATCATCGTCATCGACCGCCGACATTTTTGTGTCATCCCCCGGTGTCGTGTCAAAAATCGCTTTTGGCAACGTAAATCCCCGCAGTTTCAGCAACGCCAGCGGCCCGCGGCCCATTTCCGTGCGTAATATCCAGGTCACCGGTAAACCGTCCGGCATCATCCATGTCAGCCGGTAA
>NZ_JAXBVE010000115.1:0-1583 GCF_035181445.1 Photorhabdus africana | reverse complement strand
CTACCCCGAATTATCGGCAGGGCTGCATTTACCCAAATTTGCCCGCATTGAGGCACACCCTGAAAACACGGTCAGCGGCGATATCGCCGACCCATTCCGGCCACGCTATGCCGTTGATGTACAATTATTGGCTGATGATGGTCAGGATGCCGCGGTTCCTGTTTACCACGCGGTTCCGCTGCCTTTGCCGATGGCGGGCAGTGAATCCGGTATGTTCCAATATCCGCCAGTCGGAACGGTGGTTGAAATCGCCTTTGAGGCAGGCAGACCGGATAAGCCCTTTATCCGGCAGACATTAAGCCAGGGTAATACCTTGCCCGATATCAAGCCAGGCGAACAATTGCAGCAGCAGCGGGCGGAAGTTTCGCAGAGGGTAACTCAGGAAGGGAACTGGATTCGTCAGACTGACCAGACTATTGATGAGTCGTCCATGCACCGTGAAGTCAGGGCAGACACGGAAACACGTAACGTAGTCGCACGGGAAACCACGATACAGGCCACGGATAAAACCACGGTTTTGGGCACGTCTACGCTACTGGCGGGCGCTGTCCAGCAAATTGCAGACGGTGACTATAGTATGGCGACCTCATCAAATTTCGTTGCCAGTGTAGGGAAAGAGGCCACTATTGAAGTCGGGCAAAAGCTGATAGAGAAGATTGGTCTGCTTAAGCAGAGCATCGCCGGTGCCAGGCAAGAAATCATCGCGCCCGTGGTTTGGGTAGGCAGCCAGCAAATCAATGTCATGACCTTGATGTTAGAGACGTTGGATGTGGTTAAAGCACTGGCGGAACAGACTGCCGCCCATACGCACCACAACACAGGTATGCCGGAGAACGCCAGCGCGATAAGGAACACGGCCTATAAATCGGATGGGCTGAAACAGAAGTATTCACCTGTGATTGGGTGAATATCATTCCATTTATGTGAGGTTTTTTACTCCGCACCCTAGGTTGATATTTTATGCTATAGGCATTAGACTGGTTATGTCAGTTAAGGAATATCGCGCTAGGACTGAGGCTACCAATCTCGGTAATAGCACAAAAGATACCCGCGCCCTGTATGGGTAAAACAAAAAAGCCAACCTCACCAGTTGGTTTTTTTGTTTTTACCAACTCACCATTTTAATTGATTGAATCATCTGAAAATAAACCTATAATCAACGGCTGTTAGTTTTGGGTAGCGTTCTGGCCTGTGTATCTCTGACGCAAGTTTTCGTAAGTCCTGGCTGAAGGACAGGTGGTGCTGCTTCAGTGCCTCGGTCAGAGCGCGATATTCCTTAACTGACTTGATGGAAGTCAGCCGGACAGGCAGCGTAAAGGCAATGGCTGGTTAAATCGTGCTCCTAACGGGAGCAAACGGGTGAAAGCATTTATTGACACTGCTATCATCGTTCTCAAAGCGTTAATCGCGCTTTTAGAGCTGATCCGTGCATTTCTGAAATAGATAACGGAAACGTAGCTAAGGCCATCGGAGTAACCTCCCGGTGGCCTTTAACATTTACCGCCTTTGATCAAGCAAACCACTCTTGTTTAAGTCGCCCAATATACTGATCTAAAAGTTAAATTTGGTCATCCCGACTGGAC
>NZ_JAXBVE010000114.1:0-1772 GCF_035181445.1 Photorhabdus africana | reverse complement strand
TGGGTAGGGGAGCGTTCTGTAAGCCGCAGAAGGCGGTGCCGTGAGGCCTGCTGGAGGTATCAGAAGTGCGAATGCTGACATAAGTAACGATAAAGCGGGTGAAAAACCCGCTCGCCGGAAGACCAAGGGTTCCTGTCCAACGTTAATCGGGGCAGGGTGAGTCGACCCCTAAGGCGAGGCCGAACGGCGTAGCTGATGGGAAACAGGTTAATATTCCTGTACTGAATGTGACTGCGAAGGGGGGACGGAGAAGGCTAGGCCATCCGGGCGACGGTTGTCCCGGTTTAAGCGTGTAGGTGGGAGGAGCAGGCAAATCCGCTCTTCTGTCAACACTGAGGCGTGATGACGAGCTGCTACGGCAGTGAAGTGGCTGATGCCCGGCTTCCAGGAAAAGCCTCTAAGCGTCAGGTCATATTGAATCGTACCCCAAACCGACACAGGTGGTCAGGTAGAGAATACTCAGGCGCTTGAGAGAACTCGGGTGAAGGAACTAGGCAAAATGGTGCCGTAACTTCGGGAGAAGGCACGCTGGCGGTAAGTGAAGGAGCTGGCCTCCGGAGCTGAAGCCAGTCGCAGAGACCAGCTGGCTGCAACTGTTTATTAAAAACACAGCACTGTGCAAACACGCAAGTGGACGTATACGGTGTGACGCCTGCCCGGTGCTGGAAGGTTAATTGATGGGGTTAGCCGCAAGGCGAGGCTCCTGACAGAAGCCCCAGTAAACGGCGGCCGTAACTATAACGGTCCTAAGGTAGCGAAATTCCTTGTCGGGTAAGTTCCGACCTGCACGAATGGCGTAATGATGGCCAGGCTGTCTCCACCCGAGACTCAGTGAAATTGAACTCGCTGTGAAGATGCAGTGTACCCGCGGCAAGACGGAAAGACCCCGTGAACCTTTACTATAGCTTGACACTGAACATGGAGCCTTGATGTGTAGGATAGGTGGGAGGCTGGGAAGTGTGGACGCCAGTCTGCATGGAGCCACCCTTGAAATACCACCCTTGAATGTTCGATGTTCTCACTCAGGCCCGTGATCCGGGCCGGGGACAGTGTCTGGCGGGTAGTTTGACTGGGGCGGTCTCCTCCCAAAGCGTAACGGAGGAGCACGAAGGTTGGCTAATCACGGTCGGACATCGTGAGGTTAGTGCAAAGGCATAAGCCAGCTTAACTGCGAGAGTGACGGTTCGAGCAGGTACGAAAGTAGGTCTTAGTGATCCGGTGGTTCTGCATGGAAGGGCCATCGCTCAACGGATAAAAGGTACTCCGGGGATAACAGGCTGATACCGCCCAAGAGTTCATATCGACGGCGGTGTTTGGCACCTCGATGTCGGCTCATCACATCCTGGGGCTGAAGTAGGTCCCAAGGGTATGGCTGTTCGCCATTTAAAGTGGTACGCGAGCTGGGTTTAGAACGTCGTGAGACAGTTCGGTCCCTATCTGCCGTGGGCGCAGGAAGATTGAAAGGGGCTGCTCCTAGTACGAGAGGACCGGAGTGGACGCACCGCTGGTGTACGGGTTGTCATGCCAATGGCATCGCCCGGTAGCTAAGTGCGGGAGAGATAACCGCTGAAAGCATCTAAGCGGGAAACTTGCCTTGAGATGAGTCTTCCCTTGACTGAGGTCACGGAAGGAACGTTTAAGACGAAGACGTGGATAGGCTGGGTGTGTAAGTGCAGCGATGCATTGAGCTGACCAGTACTAATGAACCGAGAGGCTTAACCTTACAACACCGAAGGTGTTTTGGTGTTCAGAGGGCAGCCGGCAGAAGCCGG
>NZ_JAXBVE010000113.1:0-1827 GCF_035181445.1 Photorhabdus africana | reverse complement strand
CAGCTTTAACAGCTTTAACAGCTTTAACAGCTTTAACAGCTTTAACAGCTTTAACAGCTTTAACAGCTTTAACAGCTTTAACAGCTTTAACAGCTTTAACAGCTTTAACAGTATTAAACCAATTCTCTTAAATAAAAGATTTTTCCTGACTACAACAAGTTTACGAAAAATCAGAGACTATAATTGTAGAAAACCGAGAAGCATCCCCGAAAAAGCAAGAGTATTTAACAGCATTAAAAATGATTAAAGAAATGAGCATTAACTTTAATACCGTTAACTCTCTGCTATCCTCATTAGTTTTAAACCTAAAAAATCAGATATAGAAAAAGGAGAAACGAGAAACGAGAAACGAGAAAACCTAAATATCAGTTTAATGAAAATAAGGGCGTTAAATACGATTCAGAAAATGTAAAAACCATTAGATTTACCACAATTAAGTAATAAAAACCATTCGTCATAGCCGATTTACAATTAAAAACAAACAACCCCTTAGAATGAAAACCACAGTACAAGCTTATCATATTTTTAACATTACTTTTTTAACTTACATTTTCCTTTTACCGGTGATTAATCAACTAAGGATTAAAAAATAGGTAGTACACTGATGCCAACTTTTTAAAAAGCATAAAGTGACTAAAAACAACCTATTCTCCGCTATGTTTAATCCATTTATCGGTAAATCGGTAATACATACTATCCTCCACTTATTTTACATTTACCTAACCAATCATGATTATTTAAAAAGACAAACAGGGAGAGATTAAATATTTCACTCAACAGACTGATTTAACACAACGAATCAAAATTTTCAGTAGTGTGATTAATGACATTTAGTCGAAATTCACTAACCATTAACCGAGGGTTGAAAAGCAATAATCACGTAAAATAACATTAATAGAATAGATTGACATTAAAGTATTTTTTCACCATCGTTTTACGAAAAAATCAATAAAAATACGATTAAAGAAGAGATAAAACGATTAATTTAACCGGATTTAAGCGCTGAAAAGGCGTTATCCTAAAAAACATTAATGGTATCTCTATATGTTTAAATTTAGCAAAAAGCTAATATCCAAAAGATAAAAAAAGATAAAAACCAGATACCGATTAAAATCATCCGTTAAAAAAACAACTTTTAATCACAGTTTAAAACCTGCTCCGGTTTTATGGGTATTTCAATTAAAGGCTTTAGCATTTGATAGTTATGACCGTACCTTTAATCGACAAGCGCCGGTCGGGCAACCACAATTAACCAAGTGTCCCTCCAGCGCGACAGGTACTCCTTGTATATTGAACAAGTTAGAACCTTCCGCAATCGCGCCGGTTTGTTTACAGGCGGGACAAAACACCGGGTCACCTTTACAGGCAACCGATAGGTGTTGGTTTACCAAATCGGAACCCTTTAAAACCTCACCTCCGGTTGTTGTGGTATCACCTTTAAGGATAACTTTTTTACTTTCCACTACACTGCGCATTATTTACTCCGTTATATTTTCCGTTTCTCGTATTAAATGCCAGACGGTTGTGCCCTTCTCTGCACCTTCAACATCAAAAGCCATCGCCCCCTGAGCAAAGAAGTACTGTTTGTCAGGCAGGCTGTCGGTTCGCCAGATCCCGCTGACCAGTGCAGGATGGTCACCTCTCAAAGGGGTCACTTGCAGCGGTCCCCGGTCATAACGGGCATACCAAGCCAGTGTGGAAATATCATCAAAATGACCTTCACCATAGAAGTGCAATGAATGGCCTTCACGAGGTATCACCCGTATCGGACGTATCAGTTGGTTAATGGCAAAATAACTCTCCGGGACACTGTCCGGTAGTGGCGTT
>NZ_JAXBVE010000112.1:0-1866 GCF_035181445.1 Photorhabdus africana | reverse complement strand
GTACACGCTGAACAAAATGCGCTGCTGTACCACCAGGCATAATCTCGTAGTGAAGGCGAACACCATCTTTTCGGCATGAACCTGCCGTCAAGCGCCAACCCGCCAATAACACCGGGATCGTCCGACTGGTCATGACACAACGTGCCAAAAACGCGGGTAACAACGGCTTATCGGCCCAAGGATGCGGTAAGTCAACCGGTTTTGGCGTTTCTTCAAACAATCGTGACGCCCTGACTTGAACGGTTTCAGTCATCGGTAATCTCTCATTCGGAGATTTTCCTGACTGCAATAACACCCATACGACAATCAACAAAGAGATGAATACGGCCATCAACAATAATGGTGAGCGCCACCGCCGTTGCAGGCGACACATCCGATACTGATGAGCAGACAAAGCAGAAGTTATTGAACGCCAATGCGCCGGATTATCAGGGTCAGATACCACCCGCCAGCTTTTATCTGGAGCCGGGTTAAACGTTAAAAAACGGGACAGTGCTGCGTTGATACTCTCTCGTGTTCCGACAATATCGGCCATCACGGACGGCAAACCATTCTGCGTTGCCAAAAATAACCATTGCCCTTCGCCCAAATCATAGATCCCGTACCCATTTGGGCCGGAATGCGATAAAAAGGCGATAGCTAAAGAACACGGTGTGTGACGGCAATACAATTTCCTGATCATTCCCGTTCCCATCATACGTGTAGTCTGCTGACGTCTCCCCGAACGATTGCCCACGACCCGATGTACATCGGTATATTGAGGACAAACACGTTGCCTTCTGCGGGGTCCCCGTTTTACTTTCACGTACGGTGACCAACGCAGGCCACCGATCCAACAATGGCGATCGGCCTGTACAACCGTGACTTCAGGTATCTCACCGGGTATTTCTAAATCGATGCTGTTCATTGATTCATGCAGCCTTTCATTCCTCAATCCAGTAATACGGGGGTGATCAAAATAACCAACGTGCTGCGCTGATTCTTTCCAGACTGTCCTCCCCCAAGCAGGAAATTACCCGGTGTAAAGGTTCCCGCCTTAGTCACCCGAGTATCAGCCTGTTCAAATCCGGTGAGTACCAGAGCCTGTCCAGCCCGTAGATTCACTTTCTGGCTCAGTGAACGTAGCCGGGTATACGGCATTTCGATATAAGAATTGCCTTCTTTAGATGTGAATGAACGGATAGTCGGCGGATCAGACAGGTTAAAAGCCACTTGTAACTGAACATCACCATTACGCTGTATCAACGGCAATAAGGTCATATTAAACCCGGTAGTAATCATCCCGGGCGTCAGAGCTGTGGTGGCTCCCACATCCGTAGCCGTTGTTGTACTGCTTTGAGCCACATACACCGTTTGATCAGCCATCTGTATCGGAATCGGGGTCAAATTAGTGGTCGCACTTCCTTGAGAGGTCACCACACTGACATTACCTTGCTCGCTCAACGCCTTTATCAGCAGGCTGGAACCGGAGAGTTTTGCCGCCTTCCCTGTTGCACTTTCCAAAATACTGACACCCGCAGAGGTTGCCCCACTGCCCATACCGCTAAAACTGCCAGACAGCGTAGCCCCCAGACTATTCAATGAGTTATAAACCAATCCCCAGTCCAGCCCCATTTGCTCTTTACGGGTAGTGCTGACACTCAGCACCTGAACATTCAACAAAACCTGACGGTTGAGAACAGTATTTTGTTCTTCCACATAACGGGATACCGAATCCAGTACCGCCGGCGTGTCTGTTACCATCAGCGTTCCACTGGAGCTTGACAACCAGAACCGGCCACGCTCGGGCGTCAACATATTCTCGACTGTCTTACGGATGTCTTCGTATAAATCACTGTTCAGATCAACCGTCGTTTTCTGTGAAGA
>NZ_JAXBVE010000111.1:0-1898 GCF_035181445.1 Photorhabdus africana | reverse complement strand
CGTCAGCGCTTCCTGAAGCTTATGGATTTGTCGCTCTGTTTCATTCTTATACGCCGGTTCAAATAGCCGGCTTTCCATTGTGATTGCCGCTAATTCAGCCGCCAGCGCACCTACAGCCGCCCCTTTGGCATCCCCGCCGGCAATTTCAGCGCTAATGCCTGCCACAACCGTATGGCTCAATATCTTGCCAGAATGACCCAGAATCTCCCCGTTATCACCAATCAGTTTGGCACCTTCCGCATTAATCTGATTACCGATATTGCTCAACAACGCGGTTTGCAGGTTATCTGTAAAACTGCCGCCGTTAATCGCCGTCCCTATTGTCGAGCTGACGATGGATTGTGCCGCAACACGCTGGGCCACCTGACTCCAATTCTGATTACTCAATAAGGGAAGCTGCGCTTTTAGCGGATCGACAACGCCTTTTCCCTCCACTAATTTTCCCCAGCCCATCATGTGGTCTAAACCCCCTAATGCGCCACCCACGGCGATTTGGGTCACGAGAGATTTGATGGCTTCGCGCTTCGCTAAGGCGGCCAGTGTCTTGGTAAGATCCCCTTTATTTTCAACTAAGGCCACCGCCGCCTGCGAGGTCAACCCTATCATTCCGCCATAAGCCGCCCCATAAACCGCGCTCGCCGTGGCTCCCGTGGCACCTGTCGCCCCCACGGCACCACTTCCCGCCCAGGCCGCCAGGCCCGAACCCGCCGTGACCGCCGCGACCGCAATCGCAATCACCGCACCCACTACGGGGTTTAAACTTTCGCTTTTTTTGTCCCAGCTACTGTAAGCGTCCTTAACCTGATCCCACTGGACATCATTGCGTCCTTGAAGATTTTTCAGCCATTCCGTACCGGGAGTGTGACTCAGTACCCCTAACGCGTCTTCCAGTAACTGCCCCTCTTTCACTTTCACATCCGCATTGATGCCTTTCGCCGCCTCCACCGTCAGCGTACCGCCAACCTGCACTGACGGGATTATCCAGCTCTCCTCACGGTGACCTTTATCGTGCTGTGTAATAAAAAAGCCTTTTGACGTCGTGATGGTCTGCTCAAAATCAATATTGGGCATCGCCTTGAAGTTCACTTTCCCTGTCTGGCTGGTGATTTTCGCGTTTTTACCGGTTTCTATCCGACTCGCTTCCAATGTCACCTCATCTTTTGCCATCAGGTTAATATCCCCCCCGGCCGTAAATTCCGTGACTTTGTTGGTCTTCTTGATCTGTATTTTATGTTCTGTTTTAGACCCAAACACTTTACACGATTTTATGGGCCCCAAACCTTTACAGTTTTTCTCTGTTTCTTCCCGCCTGTAGACTTCTTCCATCGCTTGCGCATAGAGAAAGCCGCCCGTTGCCGCGATATCCATCACCCCTTTGGCGATTAACGCCGTCGCCTGGAATAAAATACTGCCCTGAGAGCGGATAGTTAATGCGCCACCACTGTTCAGCCGGCTGGCGTGTTGCGTAAAGCGCTCAATATTCCCCTCGCGGATAAATTCTTGTCGCGACTCAAAACGAACATTCCCACCTGCGGAGAGCTGCATATCACTGCCGGATGTCAAGCCGGCCCCGGAGGTCAGCAGGTTGCCCGCTGCAACTAATGTGAGATTCTTGGCCGCGTTGATGGCGCTGGTGGCATAAAGGTACTGTTTATCGCCATCATTAATCGGCGAATATTTCCGGGCAGAGAACAGTAAATCCCGGCCGGCGTTAACCGAGACATTTCCCTGAGTCGATGTTAATCTCGCGATACCCGCAATATCGCCCCCTGCACTGAGTTGCAGGTGATCACCCGCGGTAATTTGCGTACCTAATTCAGAGAATTTGTCTAATCCATCTAATTCGGATAAATAAAACAGGCTCTCTGGTGTATTGGGCCGAGAGATATCAATATCGC
>NZ_JAXBVE010000110.1:0-2124 GCF_035181445.1 Photorhabdus africana | reverse complement strand
TTAAGGTTGAAGAACTTAAACATGACTTTTTATGGCCTTATAAAGCAGAAGTGGTGTTTGCTATCCGAGGAGAGCAGGATGTCCCCTTACCCATGCTGGCAACCAGTCAAGTCTCTAAGCAGCGTTATGGTGATAATTTACCGCAATCCAGTAATCCGTTTGCCCGGCCTTCTGCCGACGATGTAGAGAAATTTGGCGTTAAGCGTATTCGGCGTCCCGATATTATTCTGGTTAAAGATGAGGCTCTTCGCTGGCCGGGCAGAAATGCCACCTACTTTGACGGTTCCATGCACCCTGATAACCTAAAGATGTTGATTGAGGTGAAATTTCCGGGGGATGATCTCTCTGACGATCAAGAAATAGATTATATCCAGATTGCGACCGAAGATCGCTTTGGGGTGATGCGTATCATGGATAATCGCACTGAGGAGCAAAAGCAGTACGATGAGGCGTGGCGAAAACATTATCAACCCAGTTCCCAGCACTATAAAAATCCCATTCCACTGGCCCCGCTGCCGCCCGGCTCGCCTCCTGATGATGAAGTTTTACCCGCTCCTCCCGCAGAGGGTGTGCCGGGGACTATTCCGCAGCCGTTGACAAAAAATCCACCGCTTCTCAGCACTTCCCGCTGGTCGTTTTTACCCAGCTATGAAGACTGGGTCGTCCTCGGGCAGGAGGTGGCTGGTCTGGCCGAAAATGGGTTGAATTATGTCCGCGACAGTACTCGGGAGCTTCTTGCCCAATTTGGTTCATGGCTCAATCAAACCGGCAAGTGGGTGTGTGAAGAGATTATTGACCCGATAAGCCATCAGGTCAGCTACGCTTTTTCCTGGGCTAATGAACAAACGGGAAAAATCGTGACCTGGACGGAGAGTGAGATAAAAGCCCGGTGGCAGACGGTGCAACAGGGTTCAGACATCACCCTGGAAGAGCTTAAAAACATTAGCTGGATGCAGATATTAAAAGAGGTGGGGGAAGGCATGCTGGAAATGGTGGTGATTGTTGCCGGAGTTGCCGTTGTTATCCTTGTCACCCTTGCCGTCGCTGCCGCACTGATTGCACTGGTGGAAATTTTAGCTGCCGCTGCCGCAGTTAGCGCCGCCGCGTTAGCCGCCGTCCTGGCAATATTGGCGAGTGTGACATTCGCCACCGCTTCATAATTAACGGAGAGAAAATATGGAAACTTTAGATTACTTTGCCCAGTTGAGATCACAACTGGCCGCGTTTACCTTCCTCAATGGCGATGGGCTGACCGTTTCCCGTCTTGGGATTTCTATCACTCTGTTTTTTAAACAGGGCTACACTCAGGAGAAAAAACAACGCATTCTGGCCTGTTACCGGCGCTTTCGCGAAGAGTTTGGTACCCATCTGCGTTTTCATCGTCATTCGCTGGAGGGATTAAAAAAATATTCCTCAGAAAATATTGCCAAAGTGGAAGAAGGTATTCTTAATCGGAAAAAAAACCAGCTCTCTAGTTGGGTAATCAGTGATGCCAAAAATCTCTATGAAGCTCCCCGCTATCTGATGCGTTACCTAGATTCCGATGAAGCTGATGGTGACGATAGTAGCTCTTACCTAAGCCTGACATTGCCTTGGGATTACCTAAAAGGACAAGAGGGCATGACTCGTTTTATGGCCTGGCTGGAGTTTCTGTGTGAACAACTCGAACCGGACAGTGGAGATTGTGGCTACAGCCTAGTCATCCCCAGAGATTACCATGATTACTTTCCCTTAGAGTACCAGCTAGCGCAGCGTTACCCTTCATTGCAGGTTAATTCTGCGGTTCATACAGCCAAATTACAGTATGGACATTCCATCCGTGGCATTAATTGGATCACCCTGCTGTCCAAACGATTTGTAAACCGACTGGGTGGTGAATTCTGGATACGTCAGGTGCTGCGCCCCTACCGGGATGTGGTGATTAGTTCTTATTCCAATGGTCTGATAATCCGGGCCGGTCAATACCCGGACTTAACGCCATTACCGGGCAGTGTCCCGGAGAGTTATTTTGCTATTAACCAACTGATACGCCCAATACGGGTGATACCCCGTGAAGGCCATTCATTACACTTCTATGGTGAAGGTCATTTTAATTCAACTTCTACCCTGGCCTGGTATGCCCGT
>NZ_JAXBVE010000109.1:0-2290 GCF_035181445.1 Photorhabdus africana | reverse complement strand
GTCGGTCTCGACCAGATAGTGGCTGTCACTGCCCGGTTGCACGGTATACAGGCTGTTATTCGGCAAACGCGTATCGGGCGTCACCACGCGTATCACCGGGTCGACTGTTTGCCCTTTGACGGTCTCCGGGGGCAATACCCGTGGCTGATTTTTGATACCGTTCACCGGTGTGACCGTCGTGGGGGCAGAATGTATCTGACCGGTTTGTCGGTCTGTCATCGTGATATCGGTGCCCTGTGGACGGGTATGCGCCTGCCAGGCCAGCGTTTTCAGGTCGAGGGTTTCTGTCACCGGCGCGGGGGCATAACGACTGCGGCTTTTCCCCTGCGAGGTTTTGGTGCCACGGAATCGGGGCTTCAGTCGTTTCTTTTTTGCATACCAGTGGGTCTGACTGCCGGTATCAGTGGTGATACGTTCGCCCTGAGTGGCAATATTGTGCAGTTCGCCAATTTCACCACCGAGCGTGCCGCCAGCAACAATCTGGCTGTCGTGATTAGTGACCTGCGCACTGTTGAGCGTGATATTGCCCCCGGCCAGAATTTTACCGGGGTCGCTCTGTTTAACCTGAGTTTCCCTGACGGTGCGGGTGTACTGATATTCGTAAAAGTCATTACTGCCGCTGCCGTCCGGCATGATGGCATCGTGCACTTTGTATTTATTGTGGTGGGAAGTGTCCACCTGTGACCAGTCATAGCGAGTGGTCTGGCCGCTGAGTACGGCATCGTGATGCTGAGACTTTTCCGTTTCGACGACCTGAGTGACCAACCCGGCGTTGGTGTTGTTAATCTGGCCGGCATTAATCTTCAAGTGGCGCCCGGCTTCAATCGTCGCCGCGTGGTTATTGAGCTCACGCGCCTGACCGGTGGCCGCCAGGGTGTTATCCAACCGGCCGCCGATGCGCATGTCGCCCACGCTGTAAATCTGGGCATGATGCTGGTTGTTGAGCGTTCCGGTGCCGATATCCAGCCGGTCACGCGCCGCAATCACCGCGGCTTTACCGTTCTGGGCGGTGTTATTCAGCGTGCCCGTCTGGAGCGCGAGCTGGTCACCGTAAATGCGCCCGGTGCCGATGTTGTTCAGGGTGTTGGCCGTGAGATGGGTCAGGCCGCCGTCAATCAATCCGGTGTTGTTCAGGGTATCGCGAACCTGGATTTGTGTTTGTCCGGCGCTGATTTCGCCTGACGCGCTATTGGTGAGATTCTGTGCGTCAAGATGCAGCGTTTGACCGGCTTTTATCTGGCGGTCATTGAGCAGATTGCCGGTCGTTTTCAGGGTCAGATTGCCATTGGCCGCGGTGTTGCCGGTATGGTGAAAATCCTCAGTTAAGGTGACCGCCATATCGCCCTGTGATAACAGTTGGCCGTCACCGCTCAGAGAGTGTGCGTTAATCGTGGCCTGTTCCCCAGCAATCAAGGTGCCTTGCCGGTTGTTAATCACCAGCGAGGTGTGCCCGCTCTTGTCGTCTACGGTAAGCTGTTTGCCTGCGGAGATTAACCCCTGCGCATTATCCAGCGTGTGACTCACCTGAGCTTGCAGGTGATTGGCCGCCCGTAAAGCGCCCTGGGTATTGTCCACCTGTTGGGCGTTGACCGTCAGGTTTTGCGCTTCCAGTCCGTTATCAACCTGAGCTGTTTCCCGGTTAATCAGGTGAGCGGTGTTCAGGGTCAATTGCTGACCGCCACGGATAAGACCGCCGGTGTTATCGGTTTGAGTGTCAACATGAAGTTGGGTGTCGCCCACCGCCTGCACCTGCCCGTGACGATTATCGAGTTGGTGAGTGTTCAGAGTTAAGGTGTCCGTGGATAACAGTTTACCGTCCCGATTATCCAGCACGGCGTGTCGGGTATCGATAGCCAACTGGCCGCCTTGAAGATGACCGTGGCGATTGTCCAGCGGGCCACTGGTGATGGTCGTCTTGCCCTCACCGAGAATATGGCCCTGCTGGTTATCCAGTAACTGCCCGTCGGTATCCAGAGTCAGGGCGTCGGCGGATTGTAAGGTCCCCTCGCGGTTTATCAGTTGTTGACTGTGAATGTCCAGCCCGCCATTCCCGGCAATCTGTCCCTGAGTATTAGTGAGCGCGGCGCTGGTCAGCGTGGTTTTACCGTCCGCCGCGATTATCCCGCCGGTGTTATCAACATCGCCGGTGCGCAGGGTTAACTGCCCGCCGCTTAACACCCGGCCCGACTGATTGTCCAGCGTGTCTTTGACCGCCAGTGTCAGCGAGCCTTTTTCGGCGGCCACGATGTTGCCGTGACGATTATCGACGGTCGTTGCTTTAAGGTTCAGG
>NZ_JAXBVE010000108.1:0-2301 GCF_035181445.1 Photorhabdus africana | reverse complement strand
ACTTCATCAAGCGCCACATTATCTTTTAACAAGGCCAGCCATTGCTCAAACGCCCGGTTTTCCGGTGAGTCTACCCCTGTTCCTTTCGCTACCAGCGCCGGATAAAGTGGGTAATCTGTCGTTTCAGTGGGTTGCAGGAGACCGGCACAGCCCGCGACAAACAGCTTAATACTTTGATGGATAGCCTGCCCGTAATAGGGAATTACGTCTCCCAATCCCCATTGTTGCAGAGCCTCCAGTTGGTCAGGTTGACCCGTGATATGCAAACGATTAGCGTACCCCTTCGGCATAGTAGAAAATCCTCTTTTTTACCTGAAACAGGGCATACCCTGTGAAGGCAATACCCCCACAGGCAGATGATAAGTTCAGCGATGTGAAAAAAGGCTATCCCGCTTTCGGATAGCCCTATCCGAATTATTTATAGCCGGACAGCCGGTCTCCACAATTTTGTGGCCTGTACATCAGGACGCTTTCTTTTTCCAAACGCCGCGATAATCCTGCCCGTCATCACCCGGTACACATCAGGCCGGAAACGCCTGCCATGACGACGGGCGGCTTTGTTCTTGCGGACAGTTTTTGGGGCTGTTTTGGTCTTACTCTTTTTCATCAGTAACGCTCCGAAATAAAAACGGGCGTTATCCCCTGACGGGAAATAACGCCCGTCAGGGTGAAAATGACTGCCGGCATCCCGGCAATCAGGGATAAAATTGTGTGATAATTTGTGTGGCTGTCAGCGTCACCTTCAGATCACATTTGTCATTCAGTAACCGGTTGAGTGTCAATACGGAGAAACCCAGCTTTTCCGCAAAATCATCTCCGCCCACCGCCTCCCGGGCACGTTCATACCAGCCTTCGTCCTTCTCTGGATGATAACCGCAAGCATAAGCGACAAGATGCCTGCCGTTTTGCATCGTCCCCATATCAGACATGATATAAATGCCCTGATCTTTGACCAGCAACACGTCACACTGATGGGCTATCGCTTCCCGCAACACGGGTTTCAGGTCTTTAGCCTTAAAAAGTAACATCGTCGTTCTCCTGAGGAGAAACGTTCCCCTTGAGGGAACATTTCCCCCAATGGGTTAAATTTTAGTTATGCTGCCAGCCTCTGTACTGGCGAAGACAGACTCACTGAACGGGTTTTCAGCACAAACTGCTCATCTACCCAGGTGATTGCCTCATCCACCACATCCCGATAATCTCTGACTGTTGGGTTGTTAACATCTTCAATGTCTACATCTGATCGAAAACTCGCTATCACACGATCATTTTTGTATACCACATCAACCCGAAACTGGACGGGCGTCATAAATCCATCGGAGACCGCATCGATATAGTCTTCGAGATACCCTGACTCAAATTCCTCTGCATCAATATTGTGCAAATCCTGTGGCCCCATTAATACATCGATGTAACCGATAGCGGAGGAAAAACGCCGTATTAAACGGGGTTCAACCTGTAAGTAACGCAGAAATTGACCCAAACGTTCAAAACAATACCGACACGTTTCTGTCAACTGCTTATCCAAATAGTCCATAAAACGTGTCCAGTACTGTTGCGTTTTACTGAACTGTTCCAGCGTGATTTGTTCCTCCTCCGGCAAGTTATCCTGTGCCGTCAGACGGAGAAACTCCTCCGCCGACATATTCAGCAAAACGGCTGTGTCGGGTCTGATAAGGGTATCCACACGACCACTGCTTTCCGGATGGGTATAGGGCATCAGCATCGGATCCTGATAAGCATGAGATATCGCATCCATTCCCCGTATCCATAACGTCAGGATACGCTCACTATTTCTGCATCTGGCCCGGTTTGCCGGATCCTCAGACAAACTGTCCAAAAGATGAGTCATGATGGGCAAAAGTAACTCTTTGGTAAACTTTATATAGGTATTGACGTAATCTCCCTGGCTCTCATGAAACAGATAGAAAATAGCGTCGTCATCCAGCTCCAGCCCCATTCGCTCTGCGAATTGATGCCGAATATAAAAACGTAATAAAGACATAAGGGAAATCTCGTGATTGACGGGGTTCCCCCTGTAGGGGATATCCCCTATCGGGTTAATGTGATGCCACCCAATGGTGACGTTGAATTAAAGATGTGATGTCAGCCAGCCTTGCGCATCACTATTTCGTCTTCAGCTTCCTGACGCTGACGTTTGAACTGCCAGAAGCCTAAATGGTACATTGGCGTCACCATTTGCTGAGACATGACATGAGTGAGTGAATTGCCTACCGTGACCACGGCCGGGATGCCCAGCAACGACAGTTGGATATACGTCATCATCGCGGCAACCGGGTC
>NZ_JAXBVE010000107.1:0-2453 GCF_035181445.1 Photorhabdus africana | reverse complement strand
CACCCCTGATACTCAGCCCGCTCAGGAAACCCCAACAGCGCCTTCACTACCCGCTTTGCTACAATGCCGGGCAGAACCGTCACCGTTGGTCAGAGTCGATTGCTACGACCGTCTGTTGGACAAAGTCGATAATATTGCCGTTATCCCGTTAGAAAAAACCGGCCCGGTCTGGAGACAGGCAATGGCACAGGAGATGAAACGCCCTGACCATTCAACCGGTTTTATCACCACCCAATCTGAAACCATACCGACTCGCGTCATACTGACCGCCCCCGCAATCGGTGTTCCACCCCCGCGGCCGGTCCTGATGCTGAGTTGTATCGATAACATTACCCGCATACAAATTGCCCTGGCGAAACCACAAGATAGCGGCACGGTGATGATGTCGACGGAAATCACCCAATTCAGTGCTGACTGGTTCTTGCGTGAAAACGGCTACCTGCTGGAATCCAGCCGTGGACTGCCGGGCATTGAAGCACTCAAACGACTGATGACAGGAAAAACCCTGACCATCAAAACCGGCAACGGAAACCGCATGACATTCAACATTTCTCAACTGGAACAGGCGGTGAAACCTTTACGCTCCGCCTGCCGCTGGTGATCCCCATGGATATCAGGAAACAATTTGACTGGCAGGGTCTCCTGCTGACACCGCTATCGGATGAACTCATCAGCCGGGCGCTGGATGAAAACGACCCCGCCTGGGAATATATCGACGGGGAGATGGTTAAGCTGGGATCACTGGCCCATGCCAGCCTGAATATTGAAGCGATCCAGCGTCAGGCGCTGCAACTGTTCAGCGAAAAAAGCAAAGATTTCAGACTGATGGTGCATTTACTGCGCACACTGCAACACGGCAGTCATCCCGCTGAACTCATCCTGGCAATGGAGCTGTTAGCTGATTACATCCCGCATTACTGGCAGGCAGCCTGGCCACACAAACCGCTGCTCAAGCGCCGCCTGGCGCAACAGGTGATTAAACGGTTTGACGCTGCGCAACCCGGCTTCTGCGAACAGGCGGATGAAACTCAGCGCGAAGAGGCGCAGGGCGCACTGGCGCATCTGGCACAATGCTGGCATACCGATGAACCGGCACTGGCTAAAGAGATCGACCAGTTACGCCCCCGCTATGCCCGTAAACCTCAGCCCAAACCGGTGCCCACTGAACCGGCCGACACGACAGCACCATCGGCAAACACGTCAGCACTGACATCCCCCCCCATACCGGATGTCACCGTAGACAGTGCCGGTGAAAAAGCCTGGAAACAGACGCTCCTGACCGTGGCCGACCTGCTGTGCGAACGCCAGCCTGATTCCCCTGTCGGTTACCGTCTGCGTCGTTATGCTATCTGGCACGCACTGACCACGGCACCGATGGCGAATGGCACCGGTAAAACCCCGCTGGCACCGACGTCGGCAGACCGCACCGCCGATTATCTGGCGAAACTCCCGGCGGCGGATAACGCCCTGCTGCAACAGATAGAACAGAGTCTAACACTGGCCCCTTACTGGCTGGACGGCCACGCTCTCGCGGCGCAGGCCGCCGGGAAACTGGGTTACCCCGCCGTGGCTGACGCTATCCGCGATGAACTCCGGGCCTTTCTTGACCGTCTGCCGGTCCTGCAAAACCTGTCTTTCGCCGACAGGAGCCCGTTTATCTCCGACGCCACCCTGAACTGGCTGCATCCGCCGGCGACCGCTACCGTCAACAACGGCACCACGCCGGAACAGGACGCTGTCTGGCACTGTTTTCAGCAACACGGACTGGAAGCCGCCCTCCACGCCGCGGAGCAATACCAGCAACAGCTGACCGAACCGCGGGATCAGTTCTACGGTCAGTTACTGACAGCACAGCTACTGGAACAGGCGGGCATGAGCGCGCTGGCACAACAACATTACCGTCATCTGCGCCAGGCAGGACAACACCTGTCACTCGCCGACTGGGAACCCGGCCTGCTGGCGGCCCTGGCAGAAAAAGCCCCGATGACCGCCCCCGCCAAGGCGACGACCGCAAACAGGAGCGTTAACCCATGAACTGGCTTTCTCTAGTGCTCAAACATATCAAAAAACCGGCGAGGCCGCGTCTGCCGCCACTGAAAGCCACCGCCTCGCTGATACTGGCCCTCCTGCCCTGTCTGGCTCTCATCTGGCTATGGTGGTGGGGGCCCGGCTGGCAGTTTAAACAGACTCACCCGCTGGACACCCTGTCTGCCCGCTGGCTGGCGACGATGATTATCCTTCTGCTGGCCCTGAGCGTTGTCGGGATAAAAATCTGGCGCCGCCTGCGCCAGCTTGAAAAACTCAGGCTGGAGGGGGAACGGAACACCGTCGATCCGGTGCACGCCGATATCACCCGTCAGGACCGTTATCTCCATCACTGGCAAGCGCAACTGCAACGCCATCTGGGGACCCGGGATTATCTCTACCAGCGCCCCTGGTACCTGGTGATGGGT
>NZ_JAXBVE010000106.1:0-2463 GCF_035181445.1 Photorhabdus africana | reverse complement strand
CTGGCGCAGGTCTTCACTGAGCCGCTCCGGCACCCGTTTTTGGTAATGCAGATGCTGACCGGCATCGTACACAAACTGTTCGTCACAGGCCCGCGGGCCGCCAAACTGCGCGGTCACCACCTGGTCATTCACGTTGTAGCCGTAGCGCGTCTCGTCCCAGCGGGGGTCTTCAATGCAGGCCACGTTGTAGGCCGGGGTGTAATGCCAGTGGCGGGTCACCGCGCTGCCCCGCGGCGGGAAATGCGGGTCGGCCTCGTACAGGGTCTGTTTGAACCAGTCGGAGCTGCGCCCGGCGGTCTGATGGGCCAGCAGCCCGACCGGGGTGTAAGCCTGTGACTGGATAAAGCCGGCGGCGCTTTCCCGCGCGATTTCCCGGCCCAGCCCGTCATGCTGCATCTGCAACGGGGCATGGCCGTCCAGCTGCCACTGCATCAGCCGGCCGTTGAGGCCGTAGTACCAGCTGACCGCGGGCAGGGTGTCCACCTGGAGTCCGGTGGGCAGGCCGCTTTGCGGGTCCCACTGATGGCTGACGGCACGCCCGTTAATTGTCTCCCGGGTCAGGCGGCCGGCCTCATCGTATGCAAACGCCACCTCCGCGTCCGGGTTGGTGGCCCGTATCAGCCGGCCCTGCGCGTCGTGGTCGTAGGTGGTGACCGAGCATAACGTGCACCGGTCGGCCTCTTCCTGCCACGCTTCCTGGCGGGTAATGCGGTCGTCGTCGGTGTAACACCAGCGCAGCAGCTGGTGATTGGGGTAACGGGCGGTGAGGCGGCGTCCGGCGGCGTCATACTGATAATGAATGGTCCGGCCGGTAAAATCGGTTTCGCTCATCACCCGGCCGGCCGGGTCACGGGTGTAATGGTAGGTGTCGCCGGTTTCGTTGGTCACGGTTTTCAGGCGGGTCAGCCGGTCGTAGCCAAAGGTCAGGGCGGTGCCGTCCGGGCGGGTGAGGCGGCTGAGCCGGTCGAAGGCATCATAGGTATAGCGGGTGGTCCGGCCTTCTCCGTCGGTCACCGCCGAGACCCGGCGCTCGCTGTCGTAGTCAATCGTTTGCCGGAGGCCATCCGGTAAGCAAATCTCACGGACACTGCCCGCCGGGCTGGCATGAAACGGGCTGTGGTGGTAGTGGGTCTGCTGATGTAACGCGTCGGTGACCCGCAGCAGCCGGCCCAGGCCGTCGGTGTCAAACCGGGTCAGGGCACCGTCCGGGGCCTGAATGTCACTGAGCTGCTGCCGTTCATAGCCGTAGCGCCAGGTGCGGCCGTCGGGCAAGACCTGGCGCAGGATTTCCCCGCGCGGGCCGTAGCGGGTCTCTTCAACCCGTCCCTGGGGGTCGATAACCGAGGCCAGGTTGCCCTGTTCGCTGTAATGCAGTCGCCAGCGGGCCCCATCCGGCTGAGTGACCTGGGTGAGCTGGCCGTATTCATCATAATCGTAAGCGGTGAGGTCCCCGGTGGGTGACATGACGCCGGTCAGCTCGCCGTAAGGGCTGTACTCATACGCCGTGGTCCGGCCCAGCGGGTCGGTTTCGGCGGTTTTGTGACTGAAATCCCATTCAGTCCGGGTGTCATGGCCGAGCGGGTCGACCTGGCGGGTCACCAGGCCGTCGGCGTTATAGTGGTAGCGGGTACAGCCGCCTTCGGCATCGAAATAGGTGGTGACGCAGCGTTCGTCATCGTATTCAAAGCGGTCCTGCCAGTAGCCCTGCGGGGTGGTGGTGGCGGTTACCCGGCCTGCATTATCGTAGTCAATCGTGACATCGGTTTTATCGGTGTCATGCCAGCGGGTCATATAGCCGTGCGGACTGTATTCATGCCACAGGTGGTGAAACTGAAAGGTGTCACATTCCGCCAGATATCCCCGGTTATCATAGCGGCAGGTCACCAGCCGCTGGCGCTGTTCGGCGTGCAGCCAGTCAATGGCGGAGAGCTGCTGGTGCTCGTAGTGCAGCGCCAGGGTCGCCGTGCCGGCATGGACGAGGCGGGTCAGGCGCTGGTGTTCATCGTAATGAAAGACGGTCTGGTTGCCGTTGCGGTCCTCTGTCATGGACAGGCGGCGTTTATCGCCCTGAACCTCGGCAAAGCTCAATATCTGCTGAGTACGGCGGTTAAACAGACGCAGTTCGCCGTCGCGCTGGCCGTACAGCAGGTAATGCCCGGCATGGAGGTTGACCGAGAAGACGGTTTCCGCCGGGGTGTGGAAGGTGTAAATCACCCCTTCACCGTCGGTGAAATGGGTTTCCTCGCCGTCGCGACGCAGGTGCTGCGACCAGTCGTCGGCCCATTGGGGGCCGAACAGCCCGGCCAGGGCGGCGGTGGAGCGGTAAGTCCGGTTCAGGGTCAGCGGCAAGACCCCCGGCAGGGCCAGCACCGGCCAGACCTGCAGGAAGTCGCCGGTCGCCACGTCTACCGGCTCGCCGGCTTTGCTACAGAGCTGGCTGTCACAGCCGGTTTTTTTCACCGA
>NZ_JAXBVE010000105.1:0-2618 GCF_035181445.1 Photorhabdus africana | reverse complement strand
AGTCCGGGTGTACTGATATTCGTAAAAATCATTACTGCCGCTGCCGTCCGGCATGATGGCATCGTGCACGCCGTATTTATTGTGGCGGGAAGTGTCCACCTGCGACCAGTCGTAACGGGTGGTCTGGCCGCTCAATACCGCGTCGTGATGGGGCGATTTTTCCGTTTCGACGACCTGAGTCACCAACCCGGCGTTGGTATTGTTAATCCGGTCAGCCTGAATCTTCAGGTTGTTCCCGGCTTCAATCGTCGCGGCGTGATTATTGAGTTCACCGGCTTGACCGGTGGCCGTCAGGGTGTTATCCAACCGGCCGCCGATGTGCAGGTCGCCCACGCTGTAAATCTGGGCATGGTCACGGTTGTTCAGTGTGCCGGTGCCAATATCCAGCCAGTCACGCGCCGCAATCACCGCGGCTTTGCCGTTTTGTGCGGTGTTATTCAACGTGCCCGTCTGGAGAGCAAGTTGGTCACCGTAAATACGCCCGGTACCCATGTTGTTCAGGGTATTAGCCGTGAGGTGGGTCAGGCCGCCGTCAATCAGTCCGGTGTTGTTCAGCGTATCGTGGACCTGGATTTGTGTTTGTCCGGCGCTAATTTCACCGGAGGCGCTATTGGTGAGGTTGTGTGCATCAAGATGCAGCGTTTGACCGGCTTTTATCTGGCGGTCATTGATAAGATTGCCGGTCGTTTTCAGCGTCAGATTGCCATTGGCCGCGGTGTTGCCGGTATGGTGAAAATCCTCGGTTAAGGTGACCGCCATATCGCCCTGTGATAACAGTTGGCCGTCCCCACTCAGGCCATGTGCGTTAATCGTGGCCTGTTCCCCGGCAATCAGGGTGCCTTGCCGGTTGTTAATCACCAGATTCGGTTGCTGAGCCTCGCTTTTGACCGTGAGCTGTTTACCTGCGGAGACCAGCCCTTGTTCATTCTCCAGAGTCTGGCTGATGTTCGCCTGCAAGTGGTTGGCCGCCCGTAAAGCGCCCTGACTGTTGTCCACCTGTTGGGCGTTTACCGTCAGGTTTTGCGCTTCCAGTCCGTTATCAACCTGAGCTGTTTCCCGGTTAATCAAATGAGCGGTGTTCAGGGTCAATTGCTGACCGCCACGGATAAGGCCGCCGGTATTATCGGTTTGAGTGTCAACATGAAGTTGGGTGTCGCCTACCGCCTGCACCTGTCCGTGACGATTATCGAGCCGCTGGGTTTTCAGGTTGAGCGTCTCTGTCGATAACAACTTGCCGTCCCGGTTATCCAGCGCGGCGTGTCGGGTGTCAATAGCCAACTGTCCGCCTTGCAGATGACCGTGGCGATTGTCCAGTGGGCCGCTGGTGATAGTGGTCTTGCCCTCACCCATAATCTGGCCTTGTTGGTTATCCAGTAACTGGCCGTCGGTATCCAGAGTCAGGGCGTCGGCGGATTGTAAAGTGCCCTCGCGGTTGGTCAGTTGTCGGCTGTGAATGTCCAGCCCGCCATTTCCGGCAATCTGTCCCTGAGTATTATTAAGCGCAGTGCTGGTCAGCACGGTTTTGCCGTCCGCCGCGATTATGCCGCCGGTGTTGTCAACATCGCCGGTGTGCAAAGTTAAGTGTCCGCCGCTTAACAACCGGCCCGCTTTTGAGTCGGCATGGCGGGTATTGGTGAGCTTATGCCCGTGAGTATCAACGGCCATCTCGCGACCAGCCTGTAACAGCCCCGCGGTGTTGTCCAGTTGACCGCTATTTAAGGTCAGGGTGTCTTCGGCTATCACCTGTCCCGCGGTGTTGGTGAAAGGATGGCCTGTGGTCTGGCTGTGAATGTTTTGCGCCAGCAACACCCCCTGCGTGTTATCCAGCGTCTGGCTGGTCGTGGTCAGTCGGGTTTTGGCTTCAAGATGACCGTGAGCGTTTTGAATAGTTTTGCCAACGGTGAGGGTGGCGCTGTCCCCGGTGGCAACAATGTTCCCCTGACCATTATTCAGTTGGGCAGCACTGAGCTGGAGCGCATTGCCCGCTTCCAGTCGGCCCGACTGATTGTCCAGCGTGTCTTTGACCGCCAGTGTCAGCGAGCCTTTTTCGGCGGCCACGATGTTGCCGTGACGATTATCGACGGTCGTTGCTTTAAGGTTCAGGTTGCCGTTGCCCGCAAGGGTCCCGCGCTGGTTATCCAGTATCAGGGTAGTGAGGGACAAGTCATCCTTACCCTGTTGTTGCATCACGCCGCCTTGATGGCTCAGGGTGTCGGCGTTGATGGTTATCTGCCCGGCCTGAGTTTCGGCCTCGTTTAGTTGCAGTTCACCGGCCTGTATCGTCAGGGTGCCATTGGTGAGCAGCTTGCCCTTATCACCCAGCCACCGTTGCGTGTTGAGCGATAATCGACCCTGACCGGCCAACTGCACCGTCCCCTGGTTGTTATCGGCCTGATGCGCGGTGAGATGCAGGTCCTCGCCCTGACTGGCAATATTGCCCTGACGGTTGTTAAGCCGGTCAGTGGTGAGGGTCAGCCGTTTCCCCTGATTGAACACTGTCCCCTCATGGTTATTCAGGGTGCGGGTATGGAGCGCCAGTTCACCGGTCCCGGTCTGGTTAATTTTTCCTTTCAGGTTAGAGATATCCGGGGTTGTGAGGTGAATTTCCCGCGCCACTA
>NZ_JAXBVE010000104.1:0-2632 GCF_035181445.1 Photorhabdus africana | reverse complement strand
GCGGCGGGCGGTTATGCGCTGGTTTATGGCGGCCAGATACTGATTGCCGCCTCGGCTGAAATGGCAACGGCAGGGCGTGTTGCGCTTGAAGGCTGTAAAACCAATCCGGCGTTGTGCCTGAATAACGTGGGTATTTTTGTCGCTGATGCGGTTGCGCCAGAAGCGGCGGTTGGGACCGGTGTTTTGGCTGCGGGAACGGTAAAAGTATTAGGTAGCACCAAAGAAGGTGCCAAGAATCTGGCAGAAGGATTGAGTCATACCTCAAACCCGCTGTTAAAAAATGCTAAGCCTGATACTGATGCTGTAGCTAGTTTGATAGGAAATGAAAAGTTACATAATTTAGCTAAACAGGCTCTAGTCGATGAAATAAATAAGTTTCCGTCTAAGACAAAAGCAGCAGACGTTGCAATGATGGTTGGGGCTTTTGATTCTGTAACAGGTAAAGTCTCCGTTGGGTCAAGTAATGGAAAAATTATGGCAGAAAATTTACATCCTACAACTATTAACTATATTGAAAATAAATTAGGTGTAAAAATCGGAGAATTTACCAACTACTGTAAAAACAAGGTTGGCTCCTGTGCTGAGGTTTCTGCTGCGGATCAATTGATTAGGCAAGGTTCTAGACCGGAAGATGTTAAATTCACTCAGGCAGTTAGACCTTTGGCTGTTATAAAAGAAAAAGGTAATATTGATTCCAGCAAAGTAATTAAAGCACCATGCGAAAATTGTGAAATCACATGGACAAAAGAGAGGCAATAATGAATGTATTAAATGAATCATGGGAGCCGGGTTTTGGAACCATTTTCACTTGGTTTGCAATGGATAAACAGGGAAAAATTGCAGTTATGGTAAATAACTGCTGGGGATGGCTACCTAATGCTTTGTTACGTATGAGTAATTTTGGAAATATATTGACTGAGCTTAATGAATACAAATGGGAGGAATCGGAAAAATATACAATTTACCCCGATCATAAAAATGGGCAAACAGTATTAGACTTATATTCTTCTCTTGTACATCAAGATGCTAATTGTAAAGGTGATGTGGAAAAATGGGTTCATTTAGCTCAGCAGTCAGAGGACTTGGATGAGATTAATCTTCCTGCGAGAAAAGGGTTTTTCATTTATCACGGCATTGAAGGAAGTAACCCCGGCCAAGATGTCCCAGTAGGTTATGATGGTGAAACGAAAATGGGAGACTATTTTCGTTATTTAATCCCTACTATTTATGCCACTATTGAAGATTTCCCTGAACCGTTACGTAAAGGAATTGCTGTTTCTTATACGTTAGATTTTACAAAAGATCGATTGTTGGATAATGATAAAATTAATGAATATTTTCCTAGGATGTATTCATAGTTTTCTTGCTTGTGTTGAGTGAACGTCGAGCACAATATCCGTATCATTGGAACGGGAGATACATAGGCTCAAAATAACGGCGATGATATTCAAGTACAGCGCAGTAAACTGGATGCGATATCGTGCTGGAGGTAAAACAGGGTATTGTACTGAAATAGACAGAGATCCTCAGATGTGGGATCTCTGGTTCCGCCTGACAAAGCATTTTTAAACTCTCATTTTTTCAACGAAAGCTTCATAAGGCGTTTTACTTTCCAAAGCAGCAGAACTGGCGGCTATAACGCTGGATAAAACCTTTAGTGACCCGATGGCAATTCAGGCATTAAAGAAGGTGCCAAGAATCTGGCAGAAGGATTGAGTCATACCTCAAAACCGTTGTTAAGAAATGCTAAACCTGATATCTATGTTAATCCATTTTTAAAATAAGGGATATTCTTAAGTCATCGAAAATTTTTAATAACGTGTTGTTGGTTAATTAGCTTTTCTTTAATGCTTAATAACGCTTTATTCTATCAACAAAGGTTAAAAGTTTTTAGGATTAATAAGTCAGAAATGTGATAACGGTTAAACAGGTGTTTAACCGTTAACAGCGAGTGAAAACAACTCGTAAAAATAATGATATTAAATTGATTTTAGCGTTAAATCATACTGACGGTATAAAAAGAAGAATGGTTTAAATTAAACAGTAAAAGAGAGATGTTATTAGATGGGCTAAAACAGTGTAAAGCTGGTTTAAGCTATCACGGTTTTATATAATAAATGTAAAATAATAACGCTGAAAGTAATTTAATCCGTATGTCGTTAAATCATTTATTTTAGGGGGGTGTTTTTCATGATTGATAATTTAATTGGTTTATGAAAAAGTTTATTCTTTGGTTTAAGGCTTTATTAAAGGTGATTCCTTTTGAAAAAAATTATCTGATTAACTTATTCATGTTTTTATTTATCCGTTTTTCCGAGGAGACATAAGCATTAATAAAATAAATTTTTGTTTTCAATTTTTCACTGATGGCATTATAATAGGTAGGCTTTAGGCTGTTATTAAAAATCATTTTCTTAACTCTTGGGTTAATCGGTATAAAGTTTTAACGATAGTTTTAACGATAGTTTTAACGATAGTTTTAACGATAGTTTTAACGATAGTTTTAACGATAGTTTTAACCATAGTTTTAACCATAGTTTTAACCATAGTTTTAACCATAGTTTTAACCATAGTTTTAACCATAGTTTTAACCATAGTTTTAACCATAGTTTTAACCATAGTTTTAACCATA
>NZ_JAXBVE010000103.1:0-2810 GCF_035181445.1 Photorhabdus africana | reverse complement strand
TTGGCGCTTTAACCTTAAAAAAACATTCGAACAGCTTATTTATTCATGTATCCGGGCAGCGCCTATACCTGAGTATTTACTCAAGCTAGCTGAGATTCGATGGTAATCAGGTAACGTTTTGTAATTATGCTACACATAGCCTTCTTCAACCCATTGTTATACATAGAATTATGAGTGGTATAAGATGTAGCACTATTTTGAAATCTTATCTAGATAATATTTTAATAAATGGCGCTAATATCCTGTCTACCCAATATTTATGCTTAATCTGAGACTTGTCGGGCAAAAAATGTCTTATTCTGGTTAACATGAATGAAACTCCCACGGGTTAAACCCATGGTGATCCCCTTTAGAACATTTTGTCGATATTAATGAAGAGGAATTAAAGGTTTTTGAAAAAAATCTTGGCAAATTAGGCTAACAGGTAATAAGCACAGAGAAAAAATCTTATTGTTTCGTTGGCGCAATCAGTAGATCATATTTTTTCGTGCCCGTTATTTTTCTGAATGATTCGACAGCCGTCTGAGATGTTAAAAGTGTGGGTTTTGCTTTAATCGGGGATTGATTTTTCATATATTAACTTGATTCCAGTTTTGATTCTGGAATAGGGTGAACTCTTCTATTCTGACTTAATTTATAACTCAGTGGTTATTATGAAAAAACAGATGACTGAATGGGTAACTTTGGCAGGAAAAGGGGTGACTTTAGAACCTCTGACACACCAACGGCATGATGAGTTTTTACAGGCAATTGAAGAAAGTGAGCTGCATAAATTGTGGTACACCAGTGTCCCTTCGCCGGCTGAGCTAGGTAACGAGATTGAACGCCGTTTATTGCTACATGAAAAAGGTACTATGCTGCCTTTTGCTATTGTTGATCATCGAACAAGTAAAGCGGTTGGCATGACCACGTATATGAATATTGATTCTGATGTCCGCCGGTTGGAAATCGGTTATACTTGGTATGCTCGTTCTGTTCAGCGGACACATATTAATACGGAAGTAAAATATCTCTTATTGAAATACGCTTTTGAAGAATTAGGATGCATCGCAGTGGAGTTTCGCACTCATTTTTTTAATCATCAGAGCCGGAAAGCGATAGAGCGACTGGGTGCAAAACTTGATGGAATTCTGCGTAGTCATGGTGTATCTAAAGATGGCAGTATCAGGGATACTTGTGTTTACAGCATCATCAGTGGTGAATGGCCTGCGGTTAAAATACATCTTGAGTGGCAGATGGTTAAGCCGAGGTAGGAGTTATCTCAAAAATTAGGCCGTCCTGTGAAAGGTAGCGGCCTGATGCTGATTTAATTTGAAGGCAGAGAATGCTGCATTCCATTATCCAGTTCATCTAGTAATTGATAGCGGCGGCGATATTCTGCCCGCTTCTTACTGGCTATATCTTCAAGCGGTTTTCTTTCAATGGATAAGGGGAGATGGAAATCCTTATTTTTTCCCTTTGCTCCACCTAATGATTCCCAGAAAGAGTCGTAATCAGCGACTAATTTGTCTTTCTTTTTATGCCAATAGCGTAGACTCTTATAGATGTGAGTATCATTGCTGGCTGCCAGAATTTGCTGGCATTCAAAGTGAGCAGCGAGACGGCAAATGGATTCAATCAGTAAGCGTTTTGGAAATAATCCATAACAATCTTTCGTTGCATCGCGGATAATTTCAAGGGTTGCATCGCCTTTGGAGCCTTGTAGTCCACCGATGAATAGTGTTTTTTTACCAGCAATAGTGAGTAATGTGAAAGCGCATCTTGCCAAAGTTTTATTATCTTCTGTTGTAATAAATAGAGTAAGCTCACCTTCTTTATTAAAACAGTCCATAGAATCTAGAAAAATAGTGTAAGTTTCACTCTTACCATTGATAACCGCTAATGGATATGCATTGGAACGAAATATTTTATTAACAATAGACTGATTTAACCCAGTAAATAATAGCTGGTAATGTTCATTTATTGCACGTAACGTCTGCCCTCTATTGAAATTAATACTTAGATAAGGGCGATGTAATTTAGAAGGCAAACAAGGTTGTTTCTTCAAAATATCCAGATAGAACGGCGTATTAACTATCTGGTTTAATAGTTTTAGTGTCGATATTGGCATCAGAGCGCTACGTAAGGCAAATTTAGTGCGATTCTGGGCAGAATACCAATGAGGGCTAGGGCTAATTTTTTTTCCGACTAAATCTGTGAACAGCCGAATTCCTGAACTGGCAGGTTGATACATATATTTCATTTATTTCATTTCTTTATCTAGTGCTAAAAAATACTGGAGGGAAGAAGACTTGCAAACCGTGAGTATACTCCTTTGGTATTAAACAAAACTTCAACGGATGTTTATTTATGTTTTTTTAAGATAAAAAATCAACAGTTGTTTAATGAATGTTTAGTTATTAAGGGCGTTTTCTCGTGTTTGTTTATTATTCGTTTAGTTTTCTGTGATGTTTTTTGTTGTAAAAGTACATCTAGAAAGATGAGAGAAACGGTTATGACTTGGTGTGATACTCGAGCTCATGATCTGTAACAAATTTAGCAGGTGAGTATCGGTGATAAATGATTAATGTTGGGTATACCCGTTATCTTTCAAGTTGCCTCTTTGTTGGATGCACTCGCTCACCCCGGTCACATCGTTCGCTATGCTCCCCGGGATTCACTCCCTTGCCGTCGCGATGCATCTTGAAATCCATAGGGTATATCCTTCATTCCGCACCTAATTCAGGAATAAACCGCTTTATATTGTGCGCCTAATAAACTCAAAAGCTCATGGTGGTAAGATTGCATTCCTGTCACCATTTTATGTTCTT
>NZ_JAXBVE010000102.1:0-2864 GCF_035181445.1 Photorhabdus africana | reverse complement strand
GAATAATCCGTCATGGTGAGGCCGTTTTTCTTTGTTTGCCACAATCTGTTTCTCTGTCTTATTAGTTAGTCATTACCATTTATAGTATTTCTACCAAGTTACAAAAAACATCTTCCCATATTTTCTCAGGCAAGTCTTTACCGAATGCATTAATAGAAGAGCCTAAAGAATCAAATATCAGAAAAGGAAAAATGAGAAAACATTATATTTACAACAACTACTTTATGAAAACCATTCATTTAAATGAATTTTCAACTTGCATTCGCATAATGATAATCCCTTTATCAAAATATCGATTATTTATATTTCCGTTAATCTTGGATGTTCAGATCGCAAAAATTTGTCTGAGTTCCCTCCAGATGATCACTTAATTTTTAATAAATTATTTAGGGCAGCCCATAATTAATATAAAAATTAATTTTATTTCGTAAATAAATAATTTAAAATTAAATTAGTCTATACCTTATAGATTTCAAGATGGAAAAATAACAACACCGCAATGACCTTGCGGTGCCGTATTATCAATCTGTCAGTTATTCATCGATTTTCGGTAATGGCCCCAGTTTCACACCTTCTGGGTAATATTTCCAGCCATCACGAATACGGATATTTTCATCCCAAGGCAGTTTATATTCACCGTTTGCCAAATCGCGCACCCAAGTCAGATAATTAGCTCTCTCTCCGCCCGGCTTACCGACATAACCTCGGCAACCGAGATTAAAAATACTGTTCTCTAGCGCCCAATTCTCACGAGCCTTATCCGCCAGACGAGGGAACAGTTCGGCGGTAACAATTTCCCACGGATTACGCTGCCCTTGCTGGATAATATTACCGTCGTAATTACAAATTGTACCTTCACCGAAATAATAAAAAACCTCATCATAGCCTGCCAGATTAACCGATACGGTATACATTAAGTTCTGCCAGGCATTAGTACGATTCGTCCAAATCCATTGATCGTTAACTTGGGTAGAATAACCAGAAATGCGGATAAAAACGTTACAACCTTTATAGGCGGCTTCGCGTGCCAATTCAGGAAACATACCATCATGACAAATACACACCGCCAATTTTGCACCTTTTGGCCCCTCACAGACCGGCATACCCAGATTGCCCGGCATCCAGGGTTCAATCGGCACCCAAGGCTGCAATTTACGGTAATGCAATACAATTTCACCATTGCTGTTAATAATAATCGCGGTGTTATAAGGTATCTGTGACGGATCTTCATTACGTTCCATTATTGAAAACACACCCCAGACATCATTACGAATACAAGCTCGACGAAAACAGTCAATTTCTGGACTGTCCAACGATAATAACATTTCATCATAGGTCCAGATCTTGGTATTTAATCCCTGAGCAGAATATTCAGGAAATACAATAAAATCCAAGTCAGGATAACCGGCTTTAGTTGAATCCATTGTTTTACAAATCTGCTGAACTTGAACCTGAATATCTTCAGGTCCCCTAATAATAGGAACAGGATATTGAATAGCCGCAATTAATAACGCTTCATCCCACGCACTGACACTTCCGGTACTGCCCATAAAGACCTCTGAATGAATAGTAATTATTAAAATTGAATGACAAGTTTCATCGTTATACAAACAAATAGAACTTATCTTTACCCATCGTTAAGTGATTTCACTAATGCATAATAGCGCCTCTTTTGTTTACAAAAATGCGATCTTTAACATTAAATAAAAAAATTAATAACTTTTTAGCAAAGAATACCGTTATTAAAACTAGGGTTAATTTGCCCTTAATAGCTTTGCAAATAGTCGAGCACTTTGAAGGAACTCAATTCGGTTTGAGCAATATGAGGAGTTATAAAAAATCCCAAACGATCTGTTTGGCCTTTGCAGCATGTTGACCATCAGCAATCAGTTGATAGAGGACTTAGATTTACTGTATTTGAGTGTAAAAGCTAATAATGTAAGTTCGTAAAAGCTAGTAATTAAATATCGTAATAGCTAATATTGTATTCCCGTATTAGCTAATACTTGAACATCTGCTGGAAGAAAGACATGGCAAAAACTGGAAACGAAAGGTTGGCAGAAGCGCTGAGAGCTGCAAGCGATGCGGCCGTGGGCAACGTGCTGAGTTCTAAGTCAATCACTGATAAACAACGCACACTTCTGATCAATAAAGGCTATTTCAAGCAAATCATCAGGGGATGGTATCTCCTGGATGCAGATCTCACCACTGAAAAAGCGGGTGATTCAGTACTTTGGTATGAATCCATCTGGTCTTTCGTTGGGCAGTACGTCGAAAGTATCTTCGGAGATGATTACTGGCTAAGTCCTGAATCCTCTCTTGATTTACATACAGCAAACAATGCCTTACCAAACCAGATAATCGTCTACACCTCAGACACGACGCCTCGCACACTTAATCTACCTAACAACATGAGTATGGTGATCATCAAGGGAAGGGTTCCCTGTAAGACTGTCAAAGTAAACGGTATAAATGTTCATTCGTTAGAAAGCGCACTCGTTGAAACTGGCCCACAAACTTTCAGAGCCAACCCTATAAGCATTCAGCTAGCACTCAGGAATGCTGATCTGAGTCTGCTTTCAGAAGCAGTACTGACAACCAAGAATGTTGCCTCAGGGAACAGATTAATTGGCGCCTACCAGCAGCTAAAGATGAGGGCCGAAAGCCGGAAACTACAAACCATCATGGAAGGAGCCGGTTTTGAAGGTATTAAGCAGGTTAACCCATTTGGCCATATTCCGATGATAGTAGGCGGTAGTCGGGGAGAATCCCCAAGCGCAGTTCGTGTGAGGCTCCTGTGGCAGGAGATGAGACAAGAAGTCATCGAGGCATTTGATGACTTTCCACCACCTTTTGACTTCTTT
>NZ_JAXBVE010000101.1:0-2880 GCF_035181445.1 Photorhabdus africana | reverse complement strand
CATTGAGCAGGGCAGCCTCACCGAAACCGTCTGCCGGCTGCGCAGCACCGAAGCCAACCAGATACAGGTCAAAGCCACCGCGGGCAACGCCGGCGAGGGTACCCAGCTCTATACGGCCAGCGACAACCTCACCCTGACCGTCGGCGCCGGCCGCATTGAGATGACCCAGACGCATATCAGACTCACCTTTGGCGGCTCAGTCATTACCCTGAACGCCGACGGGGTGTTGATTAATGGTTCCAAAATTGGCTTAAATAACGGTAGTGGTCAAAGCAGTGTTGTTCCACCTGCGACGATAACTAAATCCCCTGCTCCTGATACTGCTCCTATAATTTTACCCTCGCCAAGTCAGGGAGGAAAAAAACCATCTGTACCTGTAAATAGTCCGATTACGGCAACACCTACAAGCCAATCACCTCAACCCAAAAGCAGTGCTATTTCAGATGATAATGAAAAATCAATAAGCCAGGATGGATTGAATTTATTAAAAGAAATCGAAGTACTGCGATTGAAACCATATAATGACCAAACAGGCAAAAATATAGACAACTGGACTGAAGGGGCAACTATCGGATATGGTAAATTGATTTCAAAAAGTGAATGGGATACATATAAAAATGGCATTACGAAAGATGAAGCAGAACAGCTCTTCAAAGATACTCTTGCACCTTATGAAAAAGCGGTGAATGATGGAATAACAAAGGAAATAAAACAAAACGAGTACGACGCTTTAGTTTTGCTGTCATATAACATTGGTATCGGTGGATTCAAAAAATCATCTGTTGTCAAAATGATAAATGATGAAAATGCGAAGACAGGTTATGACAGCATTGATGATGCCTGGAAAGTATGGAATAAATCACAAGGCAAGGTCAATCAGGGCTTAATAAACCGACGAGCAGCTGAGTTAAAAATATTTAATAATGGAGTCTATGAAAAATGGTAAAAAAAATATTTTCTATTCTTATTGGGATTATTTCTATTTCTCATTCGTATACATCGTTTGCGTCTTATACTTCGTCATTGGAAACAGAAAAATTTATTATCACTATTAATGTTCTTTGCCCCGAAGGTGAAGTCACTTGTGATGACGTCGTGTATACTGGAATAAGAAAAAAAGATAGCGCCACGCTGAGACTTAAAGGAAAAACATTAAATAAAAACTGTCAGACAGGGACCTGTAACTTATATGGTTATGAATTCATTAATCGTGGTACGACATATACAATATATCTCGACGGGATATTAGAAATTACTCAAGGGAAGAAGTTGCTTTTATCAGAAGTCGGAAAGTGGAACGCCCAATAATGATTTCATATTAAATAAATTTCTTTTTTCTATCTCATTTTTTAGCAGGAAAATACGATGACCCAGGAAAATACCTTCATCCCTTTTCACTTTAACGCCGGCACCCTCAGCGTGCCCCGCGACTGGCGGGATGTCAGTCTGCTGGTACTCACCAGCCCCGATGACCACAACGGCAGCAGCTTTACCCTGTCCCGCGACACCCTGCCCTGGGGCCTCGATTTCCCCCAGTTTGCCGAACGCGAAATCACGGCACTCAGTCAGCAGCTGAAAGACTGGCAGCTTATCGCTCAGGAACCCGGCCGGCTCAATGGCCGCGACACCCTGACCGCCGAGTTCACCTGGGCCGCCCCGCAGGGCCCCCTGCATCAGCTGATGATGATGCTCAACCTGCCACACCAGGTGCTGATACTGACCGGCACCTGCAACGGTGCCATGACCCCGGCTCAGCGCGCGCAGATGCAGGCCATCATGACCTCGTTTCAAGCCCGTCCGGGTGAAGAACCCTAACCGCCGGGAGTCGTCATGAGCCTATTACAAAATGTCTGGGTGGGTGCCGGCGCTGCCCGACGGCAAACCCCTCCCGGTCCCGAGGCCGCCGCCCCGGCTAAACCCTCACCCTCCACGCCACCCCGGACCCCCAGGACAACATCGGGTTCCGATAAGGCGCTGGCCTTTCTGGAAAGCGAGGCGTTCAGCCAGGCTTCCATAGGGGCGGCCGGGGCTTATGCCGTCGCCGCCGGCGCAGCCGCCCCCTTTGCCGCCGGCCTGGCCGCCGGGGCCGTCGGCGCGTCTGCCGGCAGTGATGTCGGCGATAAAATCGGCCACCAGGTCGCCCGCGCGATGGGCATGCAGACCGTCTCCACCGAAGGGAGTGCGCCCGCCCGGCTCGGGGACGCGATTGCCCACCAGAATAAAAGCGCCGGGTTATGGGGCGCGCTGGGCGGCGTCCTGCTGGGGGCCGTCGTGGCGGTGGCCGCCGCTGCGTTTGTGGTGGCGACGGCCGGCGTCGGTGCCGCTATCCTTGCCGGCGCGGCGGCCGGATTAGCCGGCGGCTTTGCCGGCGGCGCGGTAGCCGGTATCGGGGCCGCTATCGGGCAATATGGTCAGAATAAAGGCACCATTATTGAAGGCTCGCCCAATGTCTTTTTTGAAGGCCAACCGGTGGCCCGGGCCGGAGATAAAATTGCCTGCAGCGACCACCCCGGCCCGGCTGTGATTGCCGAAGGCGCGAAAACGGTGTTTGCCAACGGCAAGCCCATTGCCCGGCTGGGCCACCGCACCACCTGTGACGCGAATATCAACAGCGGCGCGGCGTCCATTGCCCTCACCCGGGAGACCGAAGGCGTCTGTGACATCATGCTCAGCAGCGACCGGGCCTTACGCTGGGCCGTGGTGCTGGCCGGCCTCCTCCCCCTGCCCAGAGGGAACAAAAACCGCCCCCATGAATCGCCCCCCACCCCGTCGGTGAAAAAAACCGGCTGTGACAGCCAGCTCTGTAGCAAAGCCGGCGAGCCGGTAGACGTGGCGACCGGCGACTTCCTGCAGGTCTGGCCGGTGCTGGCCCTGCCGGGG
>NZ_JAXBVE010000100.1:0-2956 GCF_035181445.1 Photorhabdus africana | reverse complement strand
TTAATGAGCTGATTGTCGGACTTAAAAGCCCATCCAACAACCGCGCAAATAACGATCAAAAAAATGTCAGAGAAGATATGGCAACATCATTAATATATAAATTTTTTTGCATAAAACAGTCTATCCGTCATTCCGCACCTCATTCCTGATTTAAAAATGTTGAACGGGGCTTCCGGTTTCTGAAAAGCCCGGAGTTCCTGACCTCTTCCATGTATCTGAAAAAACCGGCAGACACAATCGCCCACCGCCCGTTGGGTATTTTTAACCTTTGAAGGGGTTAATACCTTCGGATTTCAAGAGCATCGGAGGGTATACAGGTATGCAACCGTACCAAAGTGACCTGTTGAAAATATTGGGTCAATGGTATGGGTCTTTTTATTCTTCCATATGAAAGGTTAAAGCCACCGACTTTAGTCGGTGGTTGTTGAGTTCTGAATTGGGTGCGGAATGTCGGATTTATGAGACCGGCGATAACCATCGCGGGCCTTGTTACCGATCAGTGCCAGTTGGCTGCCAGCACAGGTTGCAGCCGCTGTTGCTCGACATCGCCGAGCATTGTGGTCGCAGGTGTCGGCGGCGCGAAGGCAGCCATCGCCTGGACAAGATTTTCGACATTACGGTCCGTCAACTGATGACCGTCACCCGCCATGATGCTGCCGGGGCGTTCGGCGGGACTGGCATACCAATTATGCAGTGTGACCTCCTGCTTGCTGCCAATGACCGATATTTGCAGATCCTGCCCTTCATGCTGGAACCACAGACGCTCAGGGCTGATGTCCTTTCCGAACACCAAGTTCCCCATCTTACCGCTAAATTCTAAATCGTTATCCCCATGCCCGACTTCTACCGTCGACATAGTACCACTGGTCACAATATGGTTATTACCCTCCCCGACTTTTACTTTCGACATAGTACCGCGGGTCACGATATGGTTATCACCATTCCCAGCTTCCACTCGCGACATGGTACCACTAGTCACTATATGGTTATTACCGTCCCCTACCTTCATTGTCGCCCCCCTTCCTGTGTCAGTGATACTATTGTTGCCATGTCCGACTGTGAGTTTGTCGATATCTCCGACAATGACGTTATTACCATTACCCAGCGTAATATTTGACATCGATTCTGCCACATTGACTGTATTGTCACCGTTACCCGCAACCATTTTGACGCCCATGGCTTTCACATTGACAGTCTTGCTCTCGTCCCCCAAGGTAACCTTGCCAAAGGTCTCTTCGACCGTGATGGAATTAGGGTCAGTGGTCACCGATGTCGGTTCCACTGCTGGCTTAATTTTCGGCACGCTGGGCGTTGGGTGTAGTTCAAAAGGAGGGATACTGATCGGTTCCCGCTTAGGAATAGTGATCGGCGTTAATGCGTCCGGGAAAGTCACCGTCGGTTTATCAAGAGATTGCGTCACCACTGGCTTGACCGTTGGGACCAAATCCGGCATAGGCTCCGCAAAAAGGAAGTCGGCCGCATCGACCTGCGAAATATCCAGGGTATCGAGATACAGCAACTTCACGTTTGAATCAGTACCGCTGGCCCCATTAAAGACCACCTCAACGCCATGAATTTGTGACAGGCCGTTGATCGTGCCACGATGACTCTTAGCAATTGTGAGTTGGCTGAAATCAGTGACGCCGGTTTGACGCAAATCAATTTTATCAATGCCGTGACGGAACCCACGTAATGCATTCTTGTAGTCCTTGACACCTGGTTGGGCTGCCACCACAAAAACGTCTGACGCCGCACTGTCATGGCTATAGATCGTCCCATTCAAGCTAAATTTCATCTGCCCCTGAGCATCGCTAGTGAGCATGACGCCCTTGCCGCCGCCCTTAAGGATCACGGTTCCCAAGCCTTCTTGTGGCTGGAGCGTTGAGGCGTCGCTATTCGTGTAAGCCACCGGGGCGATAAAGGTGTCCTGGAACTTGAAGTTCGCCGCACCGATCCCGGCGAGTGTCTGATTTTTCAGGACAAGGCTCTGCCCCTTACCCAGATCGACCTTAACATCCGCCCCCTGCTGCGTCAGCAACAGATCGGCAAACGTTTTTCCACGAAATCCGACCAGATCGATGATTTCGCCACGAGCCGCCTCGAAGTTGCTGATAACATCGCTGCCTGCCTCACGACGGTGGACCACAAAGAAGTCCTTACCCGCACCACCTGCCAGTGTGTTGTTTCCACGCCCGCCATCAAGCAATGCATCGGCATTACCCGCAACCAGCGTGTCGTTGCCATCACCGGTGACGATGTTCTGAATGCCCGACGGATTCTTTATCGTCAACGCTGTACCGCCAATGCTGGCAACACCCGTCAGCAAGTTGACTGAGGTATCCCGCGAAACAGCCGCCGCATTGAGGGTATTACGCCCTCCCGCCACGCCATTGACTGCATCATCCAGCACTGCGCGGTTGGCCTGCCCGAACACCGATTGGATATATTCGTCGGTGTAGAAATAAGTGTCATCCGGGGTGCTCTTGCTGCCGTACAAACGTAGCGACCAGGCATTTAATGTAACCGGCAGGCCGGAATGCGCATCGGTCACCTGTAAGGTCCAGTTGCCAGCCGAGCGTTCACCCAAATCATGGGTCGACATAAAGCTGTATTTGAACGTCCCCGACTGGCTACTACCCAGATCAGTCGCACTCGCGCCCGGCATGCCGTCTGGAACCTTACCCTGACGATTGAGCAATAGGCTCTGAGTGCCATCAGGAGCGATCAGTTTGAGCGTCAGATCGCCAAGACGGCCTACCTGAGCGTCAAAATCGATCTCGACATGTTCGACATTCAGACCGGCATTCATGGCGATGGATGATGTCAGCGTTTCACCTGCTGCCAAGGTTTTTCCCAGAGGGCCGCTGGATGCGCTATAGACGAACTCGTTGGCAGCGGTGCTTTGAGTCATCCAAGATTCAGCCAGGCGAACAGCGGCTCGCGCATCGATTTGACC
>NZ_JAXBVE010000099.1:0-3082 GCF_035181445.1 Photorhabdus africana | reverse complement strand
TATGGAAGAGAGAGAGCTTAACGTTTTAATGAGAGAAATGCCTATAAAAAGTCATATTCTGACTTTTATTTAACCAAAATAACCTTATTAAAAATGTGAGATCTCACCCTGGACTTTCAGATGACATGAAAAACGACAACCCACATGATTTAATCTGAACGAATCTCAACGTTATGAAGTAAATAAAAACGCTAAAACGAAAAGTTAAAGACAGTAAAAACAGCGTTAAAATCCCTTAGATTGTCGCAAAATGCGATAAAAAAGAGTTTAATACCCATGTAAACCATCAATACAAATTTTTTCATTTTATTATTAATGAAAACTCAATAGTGATAATCGAAGCGCCAAAAGCCAGTAATCCGAGATACAGCATAATGCAGTGTCTGTTAATTTCTATGTTATCCTGCAATGACTCATTAACTCACACTGAATAATACCCATGATTGCCAAGTTGCTGCGCTCTGCTTTTTTAGGATTACTTATCGCTGTAATTTTACTGATTACTATTCCATCACTGCGTCCTAACGGGCTAACATCTGCAATTACCCGTAACAGTAATGACGAAGTTCCATTCAGTTTTAATAAAGGTGTCCGTAGGGCAGCGCCCGCCGTAGTCAACGTCTACAGCAGCAACATGGGGAGTTTTTCTCACCAAGGCCGGGAAAACCATACCCTTGGTTCTGGTGTCATCATGAGTGATAAGGGCTACATTCTTACCAATAAACACGTCATTAATAATGCAGGACAAATTATTGTTGCACTGCAAGACGGTCATTTTTATGAAGCCCTGGTCATAGGTTCTGATAGCTTAACGGATCTTGCCGTCCTGAAAATTGATGCCGAAAACCTACCTGTCATTACTATCAATCCAAATAGAGTGGCTCATGTGGGAGATGTCGTTTTAGCCATTGGCAACCCTTACAACTTGGGGCAAACCATTACTCAAGGGATTATTAGCGCTACTGGTCGCGTTGGATTAAGCCCTACCCGCCGTCAAAACTTTCTCCAGACCGATGCTTCCATTAATCAGGGTAACTCTGGCGGAGCTTTGATTAATACCCTTGGCGAGCTAGTGGGTATCAATACATTATCATTCGATAAAAGTGAAAATGGTGAAACCCCAGAAGGATTAGGTTTTGCTATTCCGACTGAACTCGCCACCAAGATTATGCAGAAACTTATTCGTGACGGACGGGTTATCCGAGGTTTTATCGGCATAACGTCACAAGAGCTGCCACATATTCGCTCTTCTAACGGCAATATTAACCAGCTTCAAGGGCTACGAGTATTTCAAGTGACTACAAACGGGCCTGCGCAAAAAGCTGGTATAAAAGTGGGTGATATCATTACCAGTGTCAATAACAAACCCGCTATTTCTGCGGTTGAAACAATGGATCAAGTGGCTGAAATACGCCCCAGCAGCATTGTTCCAGTCACTTTATTGCGCAATGGGAAAATATTATCGCTGCAAGTGACCATTGAAGAATATGGTGAATATTAATTCACCTGAACTTCACTTAAATCAGATTTTTGGTGAGCGCAACGGGTGAAAAAAAATTTGGGATTTATGTCACATTTATTAAGTTAATCAAATACTCATCACCCAAACAGGCGGGACAACATAAGTTTTTTGTTATATGTTCTTGATTAGATATTAAACACATAAAACGACTGATTAGCTATCTTCACGATACTCTTAAGCCGCAATGGAATATTCCCGACGTTGCCTGTTCATACAGGTTATCAATAAGACTATCAGCGACAAACTGCTGGTGCCTTTATCGCTTTATAGATAGTTCTGACGAGACTTGCAAATGATAAGGGAAGCAAGATGCCATTCCAAAAAAAACCATGCAGGCAATTTAGCGCTGGACAAATCGCAGACCGCCTGAGTGCTCAGCGTGTCGGCAAGCTAACGTGCAACATGCCCCCATCCCAGCTAAAACAGATACTCACCATGATGACCTCATTTCATCCTCGTCTGAGTGATGAGCCATAATGTCCGGGAGGGGTCATGAGCGTATTAATGATGGCCTGGCTGGGGGCCGGCGCTGCGCAGCGCACAACCAGAACAGAGACGACCTCAGCAGGGAATGCTCCGCCGCCGACCGAAATCAGCTCTTCTGCCGATACGGTGCTAAATTATCTGGAAAGTGAGCGTTTTCAGTATCATTCGCTGGCGGCAGCAATGACGTATACCGTTGCGGTGGGCGGCGCCCCCGCCGTCCTCCCGCTGGTCGCCGGGGTAGCCGCCGGGAAACTGGGGGCTCAGATAGGCAATGATATCGGCGAAAGCCTCACGCATGGCGCGATGGGTTTTTTCGGCCAGCGTACGGTCGCCACCGAAGGCCAGGCCCCGGCCCGGCTCGGGGATGCGATTGCCCACCAGAACAAAAGCGCCGGATTATGGGGGGCGCTGGGCGGCGTGTTGCTCGGCGCACTGGCGGCGGTGGCCGTCGGCGGGTTAATTGTGGCGACCGGCGGCCTGGCGATGGCCGTGGTGGCCGTGGTGGCCGTGGTGGCCGGGGCAGCGGCTGGCCTGGCGGGCGGTTTTGTCGGCGGACTGGTCTCGTCCGTGGGCGCGGCGCTCGGGCAATACGGAGCGAATAAGGGCCAGATTGTCGAAGGGTCGCCGGATGTCTTTTTTGAAGGCCGGCCGGTGGCCCGTCAGGGGGACAAAATTGTGTGCAGCGACCACCCCGGCCCGGTGGTGATTGCCGAAGGTGCCAAAACGGTGTTTGCCAACGGCAAGCCCATTGCCCGGCTGGGCCACCGCACCGCCTGTGACGCCAATATCAACAGCGCTGCCGCCTCGATTGCCCTCACCCCGCAAACCGGTGATGCCCTGACTATCCTGACCGCCAGCAACAAAGACCTGCGCTGGCTGGTGGCGATTGCTGGCCTGCTCCCGCTGCCGCTTGGCCGGAAAGGCAACGGCGGCAAAGCCAAATCCGGGGCGGAACCCACCCCATCGGTGAAAAAAACCGGCTGTGACAGCCAGCTCTGTAGCAAAGCCGGCGAGCCGGTAGACGTGGCGACCGGCGACTTCCTGCAGGTCTGGCCGGTGCTGGCCCTGCCGGGG
>NZ_JAXBVE010000098.1:0-3174 GCF_035181445.1 Photorhabdus africana | reverse complement strand
ACGCCCGGCCTCATCTGGGAAGCGGGGGCAGACGGGGAACTTAAGGTCTCGCTGGGCAGCCTGCGCTGGTGCATTCGGGGGTTGTCTTCCGTGAAAGCGGGTGCAGTTGCCATGAAGCTCAATGCGCAGGTCATTGATACCCAAAGCGGCGTGATGTTCCTGGATGGCGTTGACCTGATGAGCGCACGCAGCCGTCAGGGTTACGCGCGAATGGCAGCGGCTGAGCTGGGACTGGCTGAGGGGGATATTCGCCGGGCACTGGGACAGGTATTACTGGCGGTTGAACAGTGGCAGCAGCAGGGGGAAATGGGGACTGAGCAGAAAACGCCGGAAATGAACGACGCCGAGCGGACAGCCGCGCTGGCGTTGCTGCAAGACCCGCAACTGAGTGAGCGCATCACCGCTGACTTAGCCGCCTGTGGCGTGGTGGGCGAATCCACTAACCTGCTGGCCGGTTACTTAGCGGCGGTCAGTCGCAAGCTGGAACGTCCGCTGGCCGTGCTGATACAGAGCAGCAGCGCTGCCGGGAAAAGTTCACTGATGGATGCGGTACTCAATCTGATACCGGAAGAGGAACGCCTGCAATACAGCGCCATGACCGGCCAGAGTCTGTTCTATCTGGGGGAAACCAATCTCCAGCATAAAATCTTAGCCATTGCCGAAGAGGAAGGCGTCAGGCAGGCTGCCTATGCGCTTAAGCTGTTGCAAAGCGACGGCGAACTGACCATTGCCAGCACCGGTAAAGATGACGCCAGCGGGAATCTGGTGACCAAACAGTACACGGTGAAAGGGCCGGTGATGCTGATGCTCACCACCACCGCGATTGATGTCGATGAAGAGCTATTAAACCGCTGTTTAGTCCTGACCGTGAACGAATCGCGGGAACAGACCGAAGCTATCCACGCCTTGCAACGTCATAAGCAAACCCTTGACGGTTTACTGGCGGAAAATGAGAAGACCTATATCACCGAACTGCATCAAAACGCCCAGCGGCTGTTGCGCCCGCTCAATGTGGTGAACCCTTATGCTTCACAATTAACGTTCATGAGCGATAAAACCCGTACCCGCCGCGACCACATGAAATATCTCACCCTGATACAAAGTATCGCCCTGCTGCATCAGCACCAGCGGGAGGTGAAGACCGCGGAACACCGGGGCAAACGGCTTGAATATATCGAGGTGACCAAAGACGATATTAGCTTAGCAAACCGGCTGGCCCACGAGATATTAGGCCGCACACTGGATGAGATGCCGCCGCAGACGCGCAGGCTGTTGCTGCTGATACAAAACTGGGTCAGGGAAAGCGGGCAGCCGCGCCATGAAATGTTGTTTACCCGCAAAATGTTGCGTGATGCGGTGCAGTGGGGCGATACCCAGCTAAAAATCCATCTCTCACGGCTGGTTGAAATGGAGTACCTGCTGTTGCACCGGCGCGGGCTGACGTTCATCTACGAACTGCTGTTCGACGGGGAAGACAGCGACGCCGCGCACCTGAGCGGGCTGATAGTGCCCTGAATGGCGCAGTATGAAATCGTCCGGTCGGGGTAAGACGTTAAGCAGTCGCCTGCTGGTCGGTATCAGGTCGGCAAGAGGTCGGGTTAAAAATATCAGTACAAAGTCAGACACAGCAAGGCTTCACAGCAAAGCGGTCGGGTTCAGCAAAAAATCACTGTTCCGGCAGGACAGGATAAAAAAACCGTAGCATACCGACAGAACCCCCATTAAGAGGCAGACAATGGAAACACAACCTGTTTTTACCCTTGCGACCTTACGCCAGCAGCTTGAGGCGTATCTGGAAATCCAGACCGCCAGCGGGCACAGCACCCGAACGCCGGAAACCTATCGGGAATGGTTAATGCCGTTCGTAGACTGGTGCGAGATGCGGGCAGTCTACCATGCGCCGCAGGTCTCCCTGCCGTTGCTGGAAAGCTGGCAGCGTTATCTGCGCCGTTACCGCAAGGCAGACGGACAGCATTACGGCAATAACAGCCAGTTACAACGGCTCCGTGCCTTACGGGGGTGGTTCCGCTGGTTATTGCAGCGCCACCATATCCTGTATAACCCGGCAGAAATGCTGATACTGCCGAAAGAAGAGCAGCGGCTGCCAACGCAGGTACTGAGTGACGCGGAGACTGAGCATGTGCTGACCAGCCTCGACACGCAGACGCCCCTCGGCCTGCGTAACCGCGCCATGCTGGAAGTGTTCTGGAATACCGGTATCCGGCGTACAGAACTGATTAATCTGAGACTCGGCGACATAGACCGCCATCGCGGGGTGGTGGTAGTGCGGCAGGGAAAAAACGGCCATGACCGGGTGGTGCCGATAGGAGAACGGGCGCTGGCGTGGCTGGAGCGGTATCTGGCCAGCGTGCGCCCGCAACTGGCTTATCGGTATGACAGCGGGCATGTGTTTATCACCGTCAGAGGCAGACCGCTGGCCCGCAACACCTTAACGCAAATCGCAGGGCGAACCATCCGGGAGCAGGCAAAACTCGACAAACCGGGGTCCTGCCACGTGTTCCGGCACACAATGGCAACACAGATGCTGGAGAACGGCGCGGACACCCGGCATATCCAGGCGATACTGGGGCATAAAAAGCTGGAGACCACGCAAATTTACACGCGGGTTGCCATCGGACACCTCAAAGAAGTTCATCAACAGACGCACCCGGCAGAGCGGAAACCGAAGAAAAAGCAGACAACGCTGCCAGAGGACAGACCGGCGGATAGCGCTAAGCCGGACAGCCCGAAGCCGGTCTGAACGCGCTGTGTTGCCGGACAATCTTAATGTTAGCTGGCCCTCTGTCAGTCTCGTGGGAAAGGTGAAAGGCAGACTGCGCGCGTCCCTGCGCACAGACTGCCTGCCCACCTCCGGCGTGCCCGGCGGTAAATGGTGGCCGCCCGGCGTTAAGCCGCCGCATCCTCTGTCAGCACCACAGCCGGTCAGCCACCAATGAACATAATGTGGCATTAAGCGCAATGGGCCTGAACGGCCCACAACGCTTAACAAAACATTATGTCGGCGCCGCCCACCGAAGGGCGCTGCGCGGTTACCTCAGCCCCGGTGAGCGGCTGGCCGCCGGGTGGAGCTTCTTAGCCCCCGTGGCGCGCAAGGCGGACGCCTTCCGCTGTCAGCCGCAGTGCAAAATCCCACCGCCGCAGTCGCCGCCGTCC
>NZ_JAXBVE010000097.1:0-3322 GCF_035181445.1 Photorhabdus africana | reverse complement strand
AATGTCAACGGCCGTTGCCTCGCGCGCGGAAGCAGAAGTATCCGCCGAAGCCGCCCCGCCTCCGGCTTTAGCCGCTGTTGTGACGGCGGGGCAACACCCGACGCCCGGCCTTCTCTGGGAAACGGGGGCTGACGGGGAGCTTAAGGTCTCGCTGGGCCGCCTGCGCTGGGGCATTAGGGGGTTATCTTCCGTGAAAGCGGGCGCGGTGGTCATGAAGCTCAATGCGCAGGTCATTGATACCCAAAGCGGCGTGATGTTCCTGGATGGCGTTGACCTGATGAGCGCACGCAGCCGTCAGGGGTATGCCCGTATGGCGGCAACCGAGCTGGGGCTGGCTGAGGGAGATATTCGCCGGGCACTGGGGCAGGTGTTACTGGCCGTTGAGCAGTGGCAGCAGCAGGCAGAGATGGCAGCTGAACAGAAAACCCCGGAGATGAACGACGCCGAGCGGGCCGCCGCGCTGGCGTTGCTGCAAGACCCGAATCTGACGGCGCGTATCACCGCGGATTTAGCCGCCTGCGGGGTGGTGGGAGAATCCACTAACCTGCTGGCCGGCTATCTGGCCGCAGTGAGCCGCAAGCTCGCCAAACCGCTGGCCGTGCTGATACAGAGCAGCAGCGCGGCAGGCAAATCGTCCTTAATGGAGGCGGTACTCAATCTGATACCCCCGGAAGAACGGGTGCAATACAGCGCCATGACAGGGCAGAGCCTGTTTTATCTGGGCGACACCAACCTGCAACACAAGATACTGGCAATCGCCGAAGAAGAAGGCGTACGGCAGGCGGCCTATGCGCTCAAGCTGCTGCAAAGCGACGGCGAACTGACCATTGCCAGCACCGGCAAGGACGAAGCGACGGGCAACCTTGTCACCAAAAGCTACACGGTCAAAGGCCCGGTCATGCTGATGCTGACCACCACTGCCATCGATGTAGACGAAGAGCTGTTGAATCGCTGTCTGGTGCTGACCATCAACGAATCGCGTGAGCAGACGGAAGCTATCCATGCGTTGCAGCGCCACCAACAAACCCTTGAGGGGTTGCTGGCTGACAATGAACGGAACTATCTCACCACGCTGCACCAGAACGCCCAGCGGCTGCTGCGTCCGTTGAATGTGGTCAATCCGTATGCGTCGCAACTGACCTTTATGTCAGACAAGACCCGCACGCGCCGTGACCATATGAAATACCTGACCTTAATCCAGAGCATCGCCCTGCTGCACCAGCACCAGCGGGAAGTCAAAACCGCCGGGCATCGCGGGCAAACCCTTGAGTATATCGAGGTCACCAAAAACGATATCCGGCTGGCGAACAGCCTTGCGCATGACATCTTAGGCCGGACGCTCGACGAGATGCCGCCGCAAACGCGCAGGCTGTTGTTGCTGATACAAGGCTGGGTCAGGGAAAGCGGGCAGCCGCGCCATGACATGTTGTTTACCCGCAAAATGCTGCGTGATGCGGTCCAGTGGGGCGATACCCAGCTGAAAATCCACCTCTCACGGCTGGTTGAAATGGAGTACCTGCTGCTGCACCGGCGCGGACTGACGTTCATCTATGAGCTGCTGTTCGACGGAGAAGACAGCGACGCCGCACACCTGAGCGGGCTGATAGTGCCCTGAATAGCGCAGTATGAAATCGCCCGGTCGGGGTAAGGCGTTAAGCAGTCGCCTGCTGGTCGGCATCAGGTCGGCATCAGGTCGGCAGGCGGTCGGGTGACAAGTATCAACGCAAAGTCAGGCACAACAAGGCTTCACAGCAAAGTGGTCGGGTTCAGCAAAAAATCACTGTTCCGACAGGACAGAATAAAAAAACCGTAGCATACCGACAGAACTCCCATCAGAGGCAGACGATGGAAACACAACCTACCCTTCACCGACATGACACACAGGAAAAACTTATGCAGACACAACACGACGTGACCCTTGCCACACTGCGCCAGCTTCTTGAGGCGTATTTGGAAATCCGCACGGTCAGCGGGCACAGTCTCAGCACGGTGTCCAACTACCGGGACGCCCTGACGCCTTTCGTGGACTGGTGTGAGCAGCGGTCGGTCTGTCACGCGCCGCAGGTGAGCTTAACGGTACTCGAAAGCTGGCAGCGTTATCTTCGCCATTATTGCAAGGCCGATGGCGAGCACTACAGCAACAACAGCCAGTTACAACGGCTGACCATGATACGGGTCTGGTTCCGCTGGTTATTACAGCGCCACCATATCCTGTATAACCCGGCGGAGCAGCTTGTTATCCCCAAAGCCGAGCGGCGTCTGCCCGCTCAGGTGTTGAGTGAAACAGAGACAGACCAGGTACTGACGAGTCTCGACGCACAGACCCCGCTAAAACTGCGCAACCGGACGATACTGGAAGTGTTTTGGAGTACCGGCATCCGGCGCATGGAGCTGATTAACCTGCGGCTGGGCGACATTGACAGGCATCGCGGGGTACTGGTCGTGCGGCAGGGCAAGAATCGGCAGGACCGGGTTGTGCCAATAGGCACGCGGGCACTGCACTGGCTGGAGCGGTATCTGGATCACGTACGCTCGCATCTGGCGTGGAAACATGACAGCGGGCACGTGTTTATCACCCGTAAGGGCAAACCTCTGGCCCGTACCACGCTGACACTGATGGTAGGCAAAACCATCCGTGAGGAAGCAAAGCTCAACAAACCCGGTGCCTGTCATCTGTTCCGGCATTCGATGGCAACGCAGATGCTGGAAAACGGCGCAGATACGCGCCACATTCAAGCGCTGCTGGGACACAGGAAACTGGAAACTACCCAAATCTATACGCGGGTGGCAATCGGTCACTTAAAGAAAGTGCATGAGCGGACGCACCCGGCAGAACGGCAAACACCGTCAGACGATAAGCAGGCCGATAATAGTGATAAGCCGGACAGCCCGAAGCTGGACTGAACGCCCTGCGTTGCCGGACCGTCTTTAATGTTAGCCGGTTCCCTGTGAGCGCGTGGGGTGCAGTGAAAGGCAGACTGCGCGCATCCCTGCGCACAGACTGCCTCCCTACCTTCGGCGTACCGGCGGTAAATGGTGGCCGCCCGGCGTTAAACCGCCGCGTCCTCTGTCAGCACCGCTGCCGGTCAGCCACCAATGAACATAATGTGGCATTAAGCGCAATGGGCCTGAACGGCCCACAACGCTTAACAAAACATTATGTCGGTGCCGCCCACCCAAGGGCGCTGCGCGGTTACCTCAGCCCCGGTGCGCGGCTGGCCGCCGGGTGGAGCTTCTTAGCCCCCGTGGCGCGCAAGGCGGACGCCTTCCGCTGTCAGCCGCAGTGCAAAATCCCACCGCCGCAGTCGCCGCCGTCCCTGGC
>NZ_JAXBVE010000096.1:0-3373 GCF_035181445.1 Photorhabdus africana | reverse complement strand
GCCCGCATCGACTTTTGCATCGTGTGTGCCATCAACCCAGACCCGTAATTTACCCCAGATCGGATCACGTTCATCAATCACGCCGTCTTTGTTGGCATCTTCACTGGCTAAGGCACCGAAGCCATTATTGAATTTTTTTTCGCCAGCGGATCCGTTTATTCCGGCCTTACCACCGTAGTATTCGGAGAACATCTGGCTGGCATTTTTTATCTGACCGCTACCATCGTCGATCACCAATATCCCGGTATTGCGATCCGCCCAGCCGCTGCGCTTAAGCGTGCCACTGTTATCCATGTCGAACAACACGCCGTCACGAATGTCAGTCATGTGCACACCATTGCCGCTCAGATCCAATAACAGCGGGTCAACATAAGTGTTAAACGTTGTCATCGCCGACAAACCGTTCAACGTCACAGCGTTGCGCAGGCCGAAGTCCAGTTTGCTAGTGTCCCCGGGTTGGTAGAAAGGCTTGTAAAACTCTGACAGATAGCTGTTGGGTTTGACATTGGGGTCAAGCTGCATTTCACCGGGACGAATACCACCGGTGGCAAGGCTGGCCATTTGGGTTGAAGTGAAGTCTGTTTTATTGAGCATATCCCCGATGGCAGATATTTTGTGTGTCGCGGAATTTTGTATAAACCCGTTAGCAACATCCTGCTGCGCTTTGTTTTCGCCCTGAATATGCCGCAGAGGTTTTGGCGTGGACACGATATCGATGTTAATCAATGGCTTCATCGGTAGAGTGATTTTCGTATCCTCTGGCCTAAGCCATAAACACGCTCGACCACTTTCATCGTCCAGATAATAAAAGTCACTATAACGAATATAACGACTCAAGTTGTCACGGATAATTCGACTTCCATTATTTTGCAACATATCACGCAAATGCATAGGATTATGATTAGGGAACAGTTCTCCCTCGAAACCTTTTTCGTTATAGCCAACGGCTTTTAATGATGCAAATACGAAATCCACGCAACTGTTTTTAGCCACGTTGTAATGCTTAGCATCAAATCCAACTAACGATGGGCCTTCTGAAAAAGCTTTTAACCTGTTGTACTGAAATTCAGTCAATTCTACGGTGGTTTCGTAAGAGGTCTGTTGATAGGCGGCATTATCATTATTCGTTACTCGCCCCTCTCCCCACGGTTCATCATACCTTGACTCAAAACCGTAACTTATTTCACTTCCGCTCCCGTCATTCAAAACATACCACATATGACCGCCGGCTGAAGAGTGTACGTCTCCCGCTTTATGTTCGTTCTTATCTTCCTGATAAACATACTTAGCCCCCATCGGAGCAACTTTATAGGTTACAGTATATTTCTTTTCCATACTTATTATTTCCTCTACTGATTATTTCTCTTTGTTTTTTTCTGAATAAGTCAAATTTTTGGATTAAAATAGGAGAATTCGACAAAACTCTCGATGTCATTAAAAACAGGGACATCCTCCAGGATGGTAATTACCGCAGAGTAACGTCCAGGGGGTAACTCAAGTATTTTAATGTTTCGCACAGCCATATTTATTCTTCTTCCTTCGTAATCAAGAGACTGTCCCCAACCACGTCCTCCTGCATTTATTTTCTTGTCAAAAAAAATCTTGCTATCTTTAACTAAATGAAGCGAAACGGGGATTATTACCCCGTCCTTATCAACATTCCCGAACAATTCAAGTCGCTTTTTCATTTCCTCATAGTCATCCCCTTTATCAAACAGCAAGGCAAACTGATAATTTCCTTTCTTGCTGATTTCAAAATCAATTTTGACTGACTGACCAGACTTCGATACGTCAATCGGTTTGTATATATCAATGGGCTTAGAGCAGGCCATTAATAAGGCACAGCTCATAAAAATAATAATGTTGCGCCAGTTTTTGAATCTTTCGTGTACCTGTAATACTTTCATTTCTTCACTCCAAATTTTTATATTTCCTTTGTTTATATTAATACCCGTTTAAATCTTCGGCTTGAAATAAGTGAGCTCGACAAAACTCTCAATGCCATTAAAAGCGGGGACATCCTCCAAGGTGGTAATGACAGCAGAATAACGCCCGGGGGGTAACTCAAGTATTTTAATATTGCGCACTGCCGTATTTATCCTTCTTGCTTTGTAATAGACGGTTCTCCCCCAACAGCATTCCCCTACGTTTATTTTCTCGTCAAAAAAAACCTCGCCGTTTTTAACCAGACGAAGCGAAACGGGAATGGCAACCCCATCATGATTAATATCCCCGTACAACTTAAATCTCCTGTCCATTTCATCATGACCACGTCCAGTAGCAAACATCAGGGCAAACTGATAATCTCCAATCTTGCTGATTTCAAAATCAATCTTGACTGATTGATCAGATTGCGTCACATCAATCGGCCTATATATATCAATGGGCTCAGAGCAAGCCGCCAACCAGGCACAACTTAAAAAAATAATCATCTTGTACCATTTTTTGAACTTTTCGTGTACTTGTAATACGTTCATTACGTCACTCCAAATTTTGATATTTCCTTTGTTTATACTTGTCATACCTCAATATGCATTTATTATCTCTCCGTAGCTCAGGGAAATAATAAGCAGCTTTCATCTTGCGAGCTGCAACTTGAAATTTATGTGGTATATACTGATACTATTTTAAACATTCGGAAAATGCGTGAGCTGTACAAAACTCTCAATGCCATTAAAAGCAGGCACATCCTCCAGGGTAGTAATTACCGCAGAGTAACGTCCAAGGGGTAACTTAAATATTTCAATATCGCGCACTGCCGTATTTATCTTTCTCTTTTTATAATGAATGGTGTGCTCCCAGCCAGTCCCCAGCGTTTTTATTTCCCCGTCAAAAAGAACCTGACCGTCTTTAACCAAACGAAACAAAACGGGAATAACAACCCCATCCTTACCAATATTCCCGAACAACTTAAATCGCCTTTCCATTTCATCATGACCATCCCCAGCAGCAAACAGTAGAACAAACTGATAATCTCTAACCTTGCTGATCTCAAAATCAATTTTGACTGATTGACCAGACTTCGATACGTCAATCGGTTTGTATATATCAATGGGCTTAGAGCAAGCCATTAATAATGTACAGCTCATAAAAACAATAATATTTCGCCAATTTTTAAACCTTTCATGTACCCGTAATTCTTTCATTTCATCACTCCAAATAAAGTAAGGCGGCGAAAAACATTAACGGTCACTTATCTCAAACCCGGAAAACGGTGAGTATGGCGAGCCGGGTTCACAGAGCTGCCCTCATAACCTACCGCTCTCTCAGACTTTCATCTATATGTTGCTGTAATGGACTCAAGAAGTAATCGATCACGCGACGTTGATCGGTTTTTATTTCTGCCGTGATCGACATGCCCGGAGACAGTGGG